>JAJYDH010000539.1 GCA_021777685.1 Planctomycetota bacterium
AGAGGGAGGCAGAATCGGCTCCGATCGAAGGATAAAAAAGTGTCAGGTCGTCGGCCTCACTCCTGCGCCACGCCGGCCGGGCGGACGGCGTTTCCGGCCTGGTGCTTCAGGCTGTCGCCGAGCTGGGCCCTCATGGCGTCGGCCTTCGCCTCCAGCTTGCGGACGACGTCGGGGTGGTCGGCGGCGAGGTTCCTGGTCTCGCCGATGTCGGCCTCCAGGTCGTAGAGTTCCAGGCCGACGGGCAGAGGCTTGTACTTGCCGGGCCTCCCGCCGTGGCCGGTGGGCTGGCCGATCATGGTCCGGGCGGTGTGGGGGAAGTGGAGCTTCCAGCGCCCGGAGCGGAGGGCCTGCAACTGGCCGTCGCCGTAGTAGAAGAAGAGGGCGTCGTGGGGGGGCTGGGCGTGCGGGTCGCCTCGGAGCAGGGGGCCGATATCCCTGCCGTCGATGGGCCGGTCGGGCAGGGGGGCGTGGGCCAGGGCGGCGACGGTGGGCAGGATGTCGATCGTGGCGGCGGGCTCGTGGCGGGTCGAGCCGGCGGGGATCTGGCCGGGCCATCGGGCGATCATCGGCACCCGGATGCCCCCCTCGAAGCAGGTCCCCTTGCCCTCGCGGAGCGGCCCGGCGGAGCCCGCATGGTCGCCGTAGCTCAGCCAGGGGCCGTTGTCGGACGAGAAGATCACCAGCGTCTTGTCGTCGAGCCCCAGCTCCTTCAGGGTCGCCAGGACCTTGCCGACGGAGGCGTCGATCTCGGCGATGACGTCGGCGTAGCGGCCGTGGCCGGTCCTCCCCTCGAAGGCCGGCGAGGCGAACAGGGGGACGTGCGGCATGTCCGGGGCGAGGTAGAAGAAGAACGGCCGGGCCTGGTTCCGGCGGATGAACTCGACCGCCCGGTCGGCGAAGGCGGCGGTGAGGCCCGATTGGACCTCTGGGGTGACGTCGGCGATCAGGACGCGGTCGCACTCGATCAGGGGCAGGGGGGGGAACGATTTGGGGGAGTCGGGGTGGTGGGGCCACATGTCGTTCGAGTAGGGGAGGCCGAGATACTCGTCGAACCCGTGATGGATGGGGAGCTGCGAGGGCCGGTGGCCGAGGTGCCACTTGCCCGCCATCCCGGTGGCGTAGCCCCGGGCCCTGAGCAACTCGGCGAGGGTCGTCTCCGAGTGGTTCAGGCCCTTGCGGTCCTTCGGCCCGAGCGCCCCCCGGATGCCGACCCGCTCGTGGTAGGCGCCGGTGAGGAGCGCCGATCGGGAGGCGGAGCAGACCGGGCTGGAGACGTAGAAGTCGGTGAATCGGACCCCCTCGGCGGCCATCCGGTCGAGGTTCGGGGTCGGGCAGGTCTTCGAGCCGTAGCAACCGAGGTCGCCATAGCCGAGGTCGTCGCAGTAGATCAGGACGACGTTGGGGCCTTCGGCGGCCCGGGCGGTGGCCGGGCCCGCGATCGCGACCAGGGCAATCAGGGCGGCGGCCCGGAGGGTCGATGGTTGCATTGTGGTGAGATTCCTGGATCGGTCCCGGGAGCGGGCGACCGTCGGGGGTCGCCCTCCGCCGCCATTCTGGTCCGGCCGGGGGCGCGGGATCAAGCCCGCGCCCGGCCGGCTGGGGAGACGGACGCTCAACCCGGGGGTCTCGGGTTGGGCGGCCTGTCGATCTTCGTGGGGGCGAGGCCGGCGTCAGTACTGGTCGGCGCTGATCGTCTCGCCGTTGGCCCGGGTGCCGACCGCCCACCAGGTCGGATAGGCGATGGTGTTCTTGACGAATTTGACGCTGCCGTCGCAGAACAGCACGTTGACCCCGCCCGAGTGATTGCTGGTGGCGGGCAAGTAGTGGGCGCTCTGGGTCTGGGTGCAGCAGCCGACCCGGCAGCCGTTGAACTTGTAAAGTCCGCCGCCGTTGGGCGTCATGACGGTGTTGAACAGCCCGAACCCCATGATCCCCGCCCCCCAGCGAAAGCCCCGGTCGTCGGCGGAGAATTTGGTCAAGAACGCCGTGGCGCAGCTGTTGAGGTCGGCCATCACGGCGGTCAGGCCGGCCCGGTTGACGTCGAGCTGGCCCGCCGCCTGCCCGGAGGAGCCTTGAGTGCCGTTGCCCGCCATCGGGCCCGAGTAGGTCGTGTTGCCGACGAGGGCCTCGGCGTACCCGACCGTGTTCGACGTGCCGTCGGTGATGTCGGAGATCCCGTAGCTGGCCTGCATCCCGAAGGCCCCGCTGCTCGCGCCGCCGGAATTGGTCCCCGTGTTGAAAGAGCCCGTGTTGGTCGTGGTGGTGCCGACGCTGGCGTGGTAGCTGTTGATGTTGACCCGGCCCGCCTGGCCGTCGCTGGGGCAGAGGAAGAGGTTGATCTTGGTGTTGTACGCCGTCGAGTTGATGGTGTAGCCGGCGCTCGCGCCGCCGCCGTCGGGCTCGGGGCCGGGCTCGGGCGGGAAGCTGAAGTTGATCGAGGAGTAGATCGCGTTCTGCTCCAGGAAGCTGAGCATCATGGCGCTGGGACCCCAGTTCACCCAACTTCCGCCGGTGGAGGTGGTGACATAGCTGGCCCCGAGTGGGAAGCAATTGTTAGTCTGGTGGTAGTTGTGCATCCCCAGGCCGATCTGCTTGAGGTTGTTGACGCACTGGCTGCGCCGGGCCGCCTCGCGGGCCGCCTGCACGGCCGGCAGGAGCAGGGCGATGAGCACGGCGATGATGGCGATCACCACCAGCAGTTCGATCAGCGTGAAGCCTCGACGCGTTTCTCTTTCCCTCATCATGATCCTCCTCCGCGAATGAGAAATGAGAGTGATGCTCCGCTGCCGGCGAGCGCCGGCCGAGATTGGGAAGGCCGTCCGGGAATGAATGCCCTGGACTAGCGATGATGGGATGCCCGGCGGTGGAGATGGTCCCGATCAGTTCCATCGATCGCTCCCGATCGACGATTCCGATCGCTGATGACCTCCGAGAACGGCATCGCGAGGCCGGGCCCTTCGGCATCGGTCTCGATCGATGCTCAAGGGTGGTTGCGCTGGGGTCTGGGTTTGGAAGCCTCTTGCTTGTGGGTCTCCATGTAAAGCCGCATCTCCTTGCGTTTCTCGCCCTGATTCGCGTCGAAGGGCGCGATGGCTTCGGCCGTCTTCGGCCCTCCGCAACCGGACAGCCCGATGACCAGGCAGGCCAGGATCAACGAACAATTCCCGGTTGTAGGGCGAGCGCAATCATGAAAGCGTGTCATGCAAAATTACTCCCGGGCTTGTGACGATCGATAACTGCGGAGAGATGAGGGGTAATTCGCATCCTATCGGGGCAACCGGAGCCGTACAAGTCGACAGCCCGGTTTCGAGCTGTTTTGCCCGGATGTCGGTGGCCGATTCTGGATTTGTCGATCCGTCTGGGCTGACTTCGGCCGGGGCCGGTCCGGCGCGGATCGCGACGGGGGCGCGTGCCGGACTCGTCCGGTCGGGATCCTTCCGGGACGCCTTCTCGTCCGCGCCTCGGGCCGGTCCGGCGCGGCTCGCCCGCCCGGGATCAGGGCTCGCGGTACGGCTTCTTGTCGCGGTAGAGGGCCAGGCGGTCCCGGAAGGCCTGGGCCTCATCGTCGGCGGCGGGCTTCCGCCTGACGGCCTCCTGCTGCCAGCGGACGGCCTGGTCGAAGACCCCGGCCTCGGCGTGGGCGGCGGCCAGGGTGTCGAGGTAGTCGGGGTTCTTCCAGTCGCTCAGCTCGCAGGCCCTCCTCGCCGCCTCGATGGCCTTCTTGCCGTCGCGGACCCCGGCGTCGGGGCAGGTGGCCCGGAGCCAGGCCCGCCGGTTGTGGCCGTTGACGAAGCTCGGGTCGATCCGGATCGCCTCGTCGAAGTCGGCGAGGGCGCGGTCGTATTGCTCCTTGGCCCGCCAGGCGCTGCCCCGGTTGTTGTAGGCCATCGCGGACCTCGGGTCGAGCCGGATGGCCTCGTCGAAGTCGGCGAGGGCGCGGTCGAATTCGTTCTTGGCCCGCAGCGCGTTGCCCCGGTTGTTGTACGCCGGGGCGTCATTCGGGTTGATCCGGATGGCCTCCTCGTAGTCGGCGATGGCCCCGTCGTGGTCCTTCCGGGCCATCCGGGCGTTGCCCCGGTTGTTGTAGGCCATCGTGTGGCCCGGCCTGAGCCGGATGGCCTGGTCGTAGTCGGCGATGGCGCGGTCGAACTCTCTCCTGGCCATCCGGGCGTTGCCCCGGTTGTTGTACGCCGTCGCGTCGTTCGGGTTGATCCGGATCACCTCGTCGAAGTCCGCGATGGCGATGGCCTGCTCCCCCTTCTCCCTCCAGAGGAGCCCCCGCCAGTTGTA
>JAJYDH010000540.1 GCA_021777685.1 Planctomycetota bacterium
AAGGCCGAGGGCCGGAACGAGGCCCGTCGACGCAAGCTCGAACGTCTGAGGGCCTGATCAGGCCGAGATTGAGGTCCATCGTCCTTCTTCGAGCCAATTCCGAACGGCCCGGGGCCGGGCCGCCACGCGCTCTTTGACAAGCCAATAAGCATTCTTCGCGACCCGGGCCATTCCGGCCGGGATTCGCGCCGATCGCGCCATCTGGATCGAGTCAAAATGGGCGATGGAAGTCGAAATCTCTCCATGCGTGCCGGCCCGCGGGGCCCGGTCGAGGGTCGTCGTCGAGGTCGAACCGTCGCGCCGGGAACGAAGCCAATAGTGCGGGACGGCTCATTATGGAGTCTTGTAGGGTGGGTGAGCGGTAGCGAAACCCACCGGAAACGGCCTCGCCGAGTGTTGGTGGGTTTCGCTACCGCTCACCCACCCTACAAGGGCCGTCTCCGGCGGGTTTCGCTCCCGCTCACCCGCCCTACCGGGAGGGCCTTGCATTCCCCCCGGCTCGCCCGCGCGATCCTTGACATCCACCCATCGGCGCGGCAGTCTGGACCGCCTATCCCGCCGATCTAAACTCGCCTCGCCACGACTCCGAAGGGTTGCCCGCGATGCCGCATTCCGATCCGATCGAACCGTCCCGCGACGAGGTCGCGGCCGTCGCCGCGCTGGCGGGCGACTACCGGAGGCTCCGATCCGAGATCGGCAAGGTCATCGTCGGCCAGGAGGACGTGGTCGAGGAACTCTTGACGGGCCTGTTCGCCCGGGGGCACGTCCTGCTCGTCGGCGTGCCGGGGCTGGCCAAGACCTTGCTGGTCAGCACGGTCTCGAAGATCCTCAGCCTGTCGTTCCGGCGCATCCAGTTCACGCCCGACATGATGCCCTCGGACATCACCGGGACCGACATCCTCCAGGACGACCCCGAGACCGGCCGGCGGAAGTTCGCGTTCATCGCCGGGCCGCTGTTCGCCAACATCATCCTGGCCGACGAGATCAACCGGACCCCGCCCAAGACCCAGGCCGCGCTCCTGGAGGCGATGCAGGAGCGGCACGTCACCGCCGGCAACCAGACGTACCCGCTGCCCGACCCGTTCTTCGTCCTGGCCACCCAGAACCCCATCGAGCAGGAGGGGACGTATCCCCTGCCCGAGGCCCAGCTCGACCGGTTCATGCTCAACGTCCGCGTCCCCTACCCGACGGCCGCCGAGGAGCTGGAGATCCTCCGCCAGACCACCGGCGACCGGTCGCCCGAGCCCACCGTGACCCTCTCGGCCGAGCAGATCGTCGCGCTCCAGCACCTGGTCCGCCGGGTTCCGGTTCCCGAACATGTTTTCATCCATGCCCGCGACGTGGTCCGATCGAGCCGGCCGAACGAGCCCGAGGCGACGCCGCTGGTGAAGAAGTGCGTGGCCTGGGGGGCGGGCCCGAGGGCGGGGCAGGCGCTGATCCTGGCGGCCAAGGCCCGCGCCGTCCTGCAAGGCCGGTTCGCGGCGACCGTCGCCGACGTCCGGCACGTCGCCCCGCCGGTCCTCCGCCACCGGATCGTCACGACCTTCCACGCCGAGGCCGAGGGGATCGACCCCGACAAGGTCGTCGCCCACCTCCTGGAGGCGATCCCCGCCCCGCCCGAGCGGGCCGCCGCCCGGATGATCGGGGCCTGAGCGACCTGCCCTCAATCCCGGGCCCGGCGGCGGAGGGCCTCCAGCTCCTCGCGGAGCCGGGCGTTCTCCACCTCGGCCTGATCGGCCCGAGTGCGTTCGGCCAGGGCCTGGGCCCGTTCGGCCTCGGCCCGCGTGCGTTCGGCCTCGGCCCGCGTGCGTTCGGCCTCGGCCCGCGTGCGTTCGGCCTCGGCCCGCGTGCGTTCGGCCTCGGCCCTCTCCTCGGGCGTGAGGAGCCATCGGCCCGTCGCCGGGTCGAGCAGGCGAAGCTCGGAGCCGGCCCGCTCCAGGTGCAGGCCCAGCACCTCGCTGGGCAAGCGGCCATCGACCGCCTCGATCGGCTCGTACCGCCCTTCGACCAGCCGGAAGCCCTGCATCGAGGGCCTGAGGTAGTCCTGGAGCGGGTCGAAGAGGAAGTACTCGGCGACCCGGAGGACGTCGCGGTACAGGTCCATCTTCTTCTTGACGTCCTCCGACCGGGTCGTCTTCGACGTCAGCTCGATGACCAGGTCGGGCCCCTTGCCTTCTTCCCACATCAGGTAATGATCCCGCAACCTCATCCCGACCCCGAGGACGACGAAGACGTCGGGCGAGACGTGCTTGCGGCGATTCCCCTCCTCGTAGAAGAGCAGGAGATTGCCCGAGACGTAGGCCGAGGGGTCGGCCGCGAAGTGGGCCTGGAGGGTTTGGATCAGGGCGATCATCAGCGTGCGGTGGATGTCGGTCTCGGCCATCGGCTTACCGTCGGAGGTCGGGTAGTCGACCTTGCGATCGACGGTTCGAGGGGTGGTCGCCATGTCTCGGCTCCCGAGGAGGAAAGGCCCGGAGGCTTGCCCGCGCCCCGGCGGATCGCCTACCATCGTGGATCATCCTACCAGACCCCGAGGCCCGACCGAATGGCAACCCCCCCCGAAGCCGCGCTCGACCCCTCGTCCCTGGCCCGGTTCGGCCGGCTGGAGCTGATCGCCCGGCTGGTGGTCGAGGGGGTGATGTCGGGCCTGCACAAGAGCCCCTTCAAGGGGTTCTCGGTCGAGTTCGCCGAGCACCGCCAGTACGGCCCGGGGGACGAGATCCGCCACATCGACTGGCGGGCCCTGGGCAAGACCGATCGCTATTACGTCAAGGAATATGAAGAAGAGACCAACCTCAAGGCGTACCTGGTCGTCGACACCTCGGGCAGCATGGCCTACGCGGGCCGGACGATGTCGAAGTTCGAGTACGCCCGGCAGCTCGCGGCGGCTCTCACCTATCTGATGATCAGCCAGCGCGACGCCGTGGGCCTGGTGACGCTCGACACCGAGCTACGGTCGATGATCCCGCCGAGGTCGGCCCCGGGGCATTTCTCGATCCTCTGCAAGGCCCTGGAGCAGGCCGAGGTCGGCGGCGAGGCCCCGCTGAGCGGCCTCCTGCACTCGCTGGCCGGGCGGATCAAGCGGCGAGGCCTGATCGTCATCCTGTCCGACGGGTTCGACAAGCTCGGCGACCTGACCTCGGCCCTCCGGCACCTCCGGCACCGCCGGCACGAGGTCCTCTTCCTCCACGTCCTCGCCCCCGAGGAGGAGGAATTCCCGTTCCGCCGCCCGGCCAAGTTCCGCAACCTGGAGAACCTCTCCGACACCCTCCGCGTCAACCCGTCGGGCCTCCGGGCGGCGTATCTGGAGAAGTTCGAGGCGTTCTGCCGCGACCTCAAGGAGGCCGTCCGGGGGATGGACGCCGACTACCACCGGGTCTCGACCGCCATGACCCACGAGCGGACGCTGCTCGATTACCTCGCCGCCCGGTCGAGCCGGGGCCGGCGCGCCGGGGGTTGATTCCCGGCCGATCGAGCTTGCGGGCCGGGGCCCGATCGTGTTCTTTTACACACCAGGAGGACGCGACCCGATCCTGTCCCTCGACCGCGCGAAGGAACGCCTCATGTCCGCCTTGCCCCTGTTCGACCGCCTGGAGGAGCCGGCCCTTTGGTCGGTCTCGGAGCTGACCGCGCAGATCAAGGCGACGCTCGAATCGGACTTCGCCGACGTGGCCCTCGTCGGCGAGGTCTCGAACCTGGCGAGGCCGAGGTCGGGGCATGTCTATCTGAGCCTCAAGGACGAGTCGGCGCAGATCCGGGCGGTGATCTGGAAGAGCGTGGCCCAGCGGCTGCCGTTCGACCTGGCGGATGGCCTGTCGGTCCGGGTCTGGGGCGAGCTGGCGGTCTATGCCCCTCGCGGGGAGTATCAAATCTCGATCCGGCGGGTCGAGCCGGAGGGGGTCGGGGCCCTGGAACTGGCCTTCCGCCAGCGGTTCGAGAAGCTCCGGGCGGAGGGGCTGTTCGACCCCGGCCGGAAGCGCCCTCTGCCGCGATTCCCCCGGCGGATCGTGGTGGTCAGCAGCCCGACGGGCGCGGCGATCCGCGACTTCCTCCAGGTGACGGGCCGGCGGTGGGCCGCGTCGGAGATCCTCATCGCCCCGAGCCGCGTCCAGGGCGCGGGGGCGGCCGAGGAGGTCGTCCGGGCCATCGAGCTGGCCATCCGCGTCGAGGGGGCCGACCTGATCGTCCTGGCCCGGGGGGGCGGGAGCCTGGAAGACCTCTGGACGTTCAATGAAGAGGTCGTCGCGCGGGCGATCGCCGATTCGAGGCTGCCGGTGGTCTCGGC
>JAJYDH010000541.1 GCA_021777685.1 Planctomycetota bacterium
GTGAGGGTCGTGGCGTCGCCAACAGGCCGGAAAACGGGCTTGACCGGGGATCACTCGTCCGGCGACGCTCCTCACCCCGGCCCTCTCCCAGAGGGAGAGGGAGGCAGAATCGGCTTCGCATGGAAGGTCGAGAAAGTGTTCTCGTCAGCCCAGGGGGAGAGGGGAGGCAGACCCGCCCTCGCCCTGGCGGGTCGAAAATGGAGAATCGGCCCTCAATCCCGGGTCCGGCCGAAGACCACCCCCAGGGCGAACAGCCCGGCTCCGACGGCCATCGCCATCAGCGAGGCCGGGCCGAGGGTCCTGGCGGCGGGCTCGATCAGGTGCGGGCCGACCGCGGCGACGAGGGCGCCGGGCACCGCGAACGCGGCCATCCGGACCCCCCGGTAGAACGAGGACAGGACCAGGATCAGCCCGGCCACCCCGAGCCCGAATCCGTCCACCCGCCGGGTCACGTCGGGCGAGAGCCCCTCGAGCTCCAGGTCCTTCGTCCGCGTCTCGCCGCTGGCCACGCCCTTGACCCTGGCGACGGTCTCGTCCTGGATCGCCTTGGCCCCGGTGATGGCCTTCTCCTGGTCGGCGGTCGCGGTCGCGACCACGTCCTTGATCTTCTCGCCCGATATGAGGGAGTTCTGATACATCCAGAGCAGGCAGCCGGCCAGCAACGCCGAGCCGGCCAGGAACCGGGTCCGGGGGCCGAGGAGGACGCGGGCGAGGAATCCGAGCGCCGTCTTCCAGGCCGGGGGGCCCTGGTCCTCCTCGCCGGAGGCGGTCAGGTAGTCGTCGGGGCGCAGGGCGACCCGGTTGAGGGCGTCCATCAGGGGGAGGCCGAGGGACCTGTCGACGGCCTGGCGGCGGAACTGGTAGGCGACCTGGACGATCGCCTCGGCGATCCGCCGCCCTTTCCGGCGGGCGGTCAGGAGGTTGATCCCCCGGGCTTCCAGCCCCCGCTCCTCGATCGCCTGGAACAAGACCCGGTCGCGGTCCCGCCGACGCTCGTCGACACGGGCGTCGATCGCGTCGACGATCGGGTCGCGCCAGGGGGCGAACCGGGGGCGTCGCCTCCCGCCGGCGTCGAGCCCCCAGCGCCTCCGGGCGTCCCGCATCGCCTCGTAGCCGAAGAGGGCCTCGAAGAACTCCTCCCAGCGAGGCCCGGCCTGCCGGCAGGCGAACCGGCGGATCGAATCCTCATCCACCCCCCGCCTCCGGAAGCCCTGGATCAGCGCCCGGGCCCTCGCGAGCGGCTCGACCCTGGCCTGCTCGACCGGCCGCTCCAGCGCGAAGTGGTAGGCCGTCGCCAGGCCGGCCGCGAGCACTCCCAGGAAGATCCAGATGCCCAGGAGTCCCGTCGAGGCCAGCGCCCCGACCGCCAGCGCCAGGGCCGCCGGGACCATCAGGGCGTCGCCCCAGCTCCCGCCGCCGAACGCCAGCTCGCGGGCCCGTTCGAGCAGGACGTCGCGGCCGAAGGCGCCCCGGACCGCCACCAGCGCCGCCCCGGCGATCGCGGCGAAGCCCACCACCCCGACCGCCGCCAGCGGCTTGCCGAACAGCAGCGCCAGCGCGACGAAGAGGGCGCAGAACCCGGCGAACGCCAGCGTCAGGATCGGCCGGAGCCGGGCCAGCGGCGGCTCGTCGAAGGCCCGGGCGCAGGACTCCAGCTCGGCGGCCTCCTCGTCGCTCGGGGCGAACGGGCCGACGACGCCCAGCTCGGCCTCCATCGCCCGGACCACCGCGCCCATGTCCTTGAACCGGGCCTCGGGCTCATCCCCGACCATCCGCCGGACCAGCGACGCCAGGCCCGGCGTGAGCGCCCGGCCCCCCTGGCTCCCGCCGATCAGCGACTCCAGGCACCGCCCCAGCCCGGCGATGTCCTCGCGGACGAAGGCGGCCGAGGGGGGCTCGGGCGCGGGCGGCATGGGGGAGCCGGGCGGGCCGGCCAGCTCGATCGGCGGGATGGCCGGGACCTCGGGCGTGGCCGGGGTCAGGCCGATCCCGACGTCGGCCAGGCGGACCAGCCCCACCGGGTCGACCCGGACCCTGGCCAGCCAGAGGTTCCGGTGGTAGATCCCCTGCTCGTGGGCGGCCTTCAGGCCCCGGGC
Organism: Planctomycetota bacterium; assembly: GCA_021777685.1. Taxonomy (GTDB): domain Bacteria; phylum Planctomycetota; class Planctomycetia; order Isosphaerales; family Isosphaeraceae; genus Tundrisphaera. Next base: position 2,097 of record JAJYDH010000541.1, read on the forward strand.
CGCGTGGAGGATCGCGGCGGCCCTCATCGACCGGTCGAGCCCCTCGCGCCCCTTGGGGTCCGACAGCGAGGCCGACCCGTCGTCGTCGGAGGCGACCAGGGGGAACCCCCGGACGATGTTGAAGTCTTTCGGGGGCAGGAGGTTGGGGTGCTCGACCTGCTCGGCGGCGTAGACCTCGCGGGCGAACCGGGCCACGAACGCCGCGTCGGACGACCAGCGGGGCCTCATGATCGCCAGCCGGACGTCGAGGCCGGTCGACTTCCGGCGCCCCTCGAACAGCGAACCCGTGACGACCTGCCCGACCGGCCGGCCGACCCGGTATCCGCCCAGGGAGCGCGGGGGCTGGAACGCCGTCTCGAGGTCGAGCGTCGCGGTCCCCTTCTCGTCGATGGTCTCGTCGTCCTGGACCGGCGGCGGGAACGGCGGGGCGGACCTGGGCGGGATGACGTGCTCGACCGTCTCGTCCGGGTCGGCCGGGGCCCGGGCGGCGACCTTGTCGGGCGGCGAGGCCGGGGGCGCCAGGGTCGCGACCACCGGCGGGGCGCCGGGCCCCTCCGGCACCGTCAGCGCGAACGGCGAGGAGCAGCCGACGCACGTGATCTTGAACCGACCGGGCCTCGGGTCCTTGATCGAGATCGGATGCTGGCAGAGCGGGCAATGGATCAGAGTCGCCACGGACGGTCCCTTCGGATTCGGCGATCGGTCGACCGGGAGCATCCATTCGCCCGTGCCGGGGCCCCGAAGTCAAGATGCCAGCCCTCATCCGTCGACCGCCGAGGGGGCCGGCCGGCCCGGGTCGTCCCGCTCGGCCTCGGCCGGTCAGCCGGAATGCTTGGCGTACAGGTCCACGTTCGTGAACGGGCTGGTCAGCCCGCTGGTGTAGATCCGGCCGTTGAAGTGCGCCGTCGCCGTGTTTTTGCCGTAGTTGATGTGCACCGTGCCGGCGGCGGCGTCGACGAAGAAGATCCCGCCGTAGACGTTCGCGTCGGCGGTGAAGGTCAGCCGGGTCGGCCGCCCCTTGGCGTCGAACGAGGTGGGGTCGGCCACGAGGTCGAGCCCGACGATGCCGCCCGAGTTGTTGTTCTTGTCGTCGAGGAACGTGAACCCGGTCACGGGCGGGACGTAGCCGGGCGAGCCCGGGGGATGGTTCGGGTCATTCGGGCCGGTCCCGGCCGGGTTATTCCGGTTGAACCCGGCGGGGATGACGATGGCCAGGCTGTAGTCGCCGTGGAGGAAGAAATTCGGCGTCGAGCCGCCCAGACCCCTCAGGAAGATGATCCTCTTCTGGTCGCTGAACCGGCCCGGGAGGTTCACCATCGGGCCGGAGAACCTGGCCACGAACTTCTCGCGGGCCAGCTCGGCGGCCGTGGGCGTCCCGGTCCCGATGATCGGGGCGTTCGGGAACGAGATCCCCTGGGGATTGTTTCCCGCGTTGTACACCCCGCCGCCGACGGCCAGCGTGTTCGGGCCGCCGACGGCCGCGTTCCCGGTCCCCGCCCCGACGTTATTGGCCGGCTGCGCCGAGAGCTGCCCCTTCTGGGCCAGGTTGGTCGCGATCGACGTGACCTGGGCCGGGGTGAGCTGCGGCGTGGTCGCTTGCAGGGCGACCAGGAGGCCCGAGAGCAGCTCGCGCCCCTCGACCGGCTCCAGCCTCGGGACCGCGTTCCTTCGCTTGCGATCGCCCATCGTCCTTGCTCCCGGCCGTTTCACGGCGACGCCGCCTCGCCCGCCCCTCCGGCTCTGGAGAGGGACGGTGCCCGTCCTGGAGGGGCCCGGAGAGGGAATCTGGCCCCGCCTCGCCGGCATCCCGGCCCCGGGCTCCGATCGCACGCCCCGTCGAGTCCCCGTATTTCCCTATTCGGCCCGAGGGACGCCGGTCCTTCGCCCCCGACCTCCGCGTTCTTCCCCGGGCGGGCGGATAACCCTCCCGCCCGGCAAAATCGGCCCCGGTCAGCACTCGCTCAGGTTGACCGGGATCTGGACCGCCAGCCCGCCCTCGGACGTCTCCTTGTATTTGGTGTTCATGTCCTGGGCGGTCGCCCACATCGAGCGGATGACGGCGTCGAGCGTCACCTTCGCGTCCTTCGGGTCGCTGTTCAGGGCGATGTCGGAGGCGGTGATGGCCTTGATGGCGCCCATCGTGTTCCGCTCGATGCAGGGGACCTGGACCAGCCCGC
>JAJYDH010000542.1 GCA_021777685.1 Planctomycetota bacterium
CAGCGTGCACGTCGCCCGACGGTCGCGGGTGGCGCAGCGCCACCGACCGGCGAGCGGTCGCCGCGTCGACGGGTCAATCGCCTCGACGCCGCTCACGCTCACCGCTCGGGGCAGCGTCAGTCGCACTTGGGTCGGGCCGGACCCCGTCGGCGCGGACGTAGCGGACCTCGCCCGTCGGCGGGGCGATCGCCCGCCACGATCGGGCCTTCGGCCCCTCGCCGAGCATGAGCGCCGGGCGGTCGAGCAGGCGGACGGCCGTCCCTCTCGGCAGCGGCGGCCGGGGAGGGCCGGGGATCTTCGCCCCGACGCCGCCCGAGCGCACCGGGGCGCGGTCGGCCACGACCTCCGCCCCGCCGTCGGACCCGGCCCGGATCGACGAGGCGTCGACCCAGTCGAAGGCGTCCGAGGGCGGGACGATCGCCAGCCAGCCCGCGCCGGCCCCCGGGACGACCCGGACCCGATCGCCGCGCCTCAGCTCGCTCGAAGCGTAGCCCGAGTCGTCCGGCTCGACCAGGACCTCGAGCGCGTCGGAGATCACCTCGCCCCCGGGCCCGCCGGCCGGCGCGATCATGCCGAGCCAGAGGGCCGCGAGCCGCAAGGCCACCATCCGGAGCTTCCGCCTCCCCCGCAAATTCGCCAATCCATCAGGCCGGGCGACGGGCGCAGGCCCGCGACGCTGGCTATAGCCCAGTCGACCGTTCGCGTCAAGCCGAGCAGGCGTCGACGCCCGCATCCCTCGAACGCTAAACTGGTGGCGACCGACCAGCCCCCGGGCCGAATCCGCGAGACGATCCGATGCCGTTCGACGCCGCCCCATTCCCGATCCGACGCCCTCGCCGCCTCCGGTCCCACCCCCGGCTCCGCGACCTCGTCCGCGAGCATCGGCTGACCGTCGACGACCTGATCTATCCCCTGTTCGTCTACCACGGTCGCGACCTGAAGCGCGAGATCGCCTCGATGCCCGGCCAGTACCAGCTCTCGCTCGACCGGCTGGGCGAGGTGGTCGAGCAGGTGGTCGAACTCAAGATCCCCGGCGTCCTCCTGTTCGGCATCCCCGCGCACAAGGACGCCACCGGCTCGGCCGCGTCGGACGAGTCGGGCATCGTCCAGGAGGCCATCCGACTCATCAAGCGTCAGGCCCCCGAGCTGCTGGTCATCACCGACGTCTGCTTCTGCGAGTACACCGACCACGGCCACTGCGGCCCCTTGACGAAGACCCCCGACGGCCGGACGGACGTCGACAACGACGCCACGCTCCCCCTGCTCGCCGAGCAGGCCGTCAGCCACGCCCGGGCCGGGGCCGACGTCGTCGCCCCGTCCGGGATGATGGACGGGATGGTGGGCGCGATCCGGTCGGGGTTGGACGGGTCCGGTTTCTCGGACGTCCCGATCCTCTCCTACGCCGCCAAGTTCGCCAGCGCCTACTACGGCCCGTTCCGAGACGCCGCCGAGAGCGCCCCGGCCTTCGGAGACCGCCGGACCTACCAGATGGACGCCGCCAACGGCGACGAGGCGCTCCGAGAGGTCGCCATCGACCTGGCCGAGGGGGCCGACATGGTCATGGTCAAGCCCGCCCTGGCCTACCTCGACATCGCCCGCCGGATCAAGGACGAGTTCGGAGTCCCCCTGGCCGCCTACAACGTCTCCGGCGAATACGCCATGATCAAGGCCGCCGCCGCGAAGGGCTGGGTCGACGAGCGCCGGATCGTCCTGGAGACGCTCACCGGCTTCAAGAGGGCCGGGGTCGACATGATCCTGACGTATCACGCCCTCGACGCGGCCCGGTGGCTGAAAGAAGGCTGATAATCTCGGCGGAGATTGGAGATAATAAGGCTGTTGTCCGTGATCCGCGATGGAGATTGACCCGATGGCCACCGACCTCGAAACCAGGATCGAAGGAGGAGACGCCGCCCCCGCGCGCCCCGGCCTCAAGATCACCGGCCTCCACATTCGCGGCCTCAAGTCAATCAGGTCGCTCGACCTGCCCGAGGACGGATTGGGCTGGAACGGGGAGATCCCCGATTTTGTGATGGTGGGGGGAATCAATGGGAGCGGGAAGACGACTTTCTTGGAATTCTTGGTCAGCGTATTTGAACAGACGGAGCAATTTTCACCGGCTCATCAATCCGTGACGGCAAGAGTCCCTAACGCGCTGAATGCAAGTGAGGCGACGGTTGATTTTGGATTCTCGCCGGGGGGGCCGGTTAATAGAACGATTCGATTCGTGATAGGCAATCAAAACTTTGTTGAGCATAATAAAACAACAAATTGGTTCGGATTTGTGGAACAAGCCAATTTGATGAATGGAAGATGGCTGGCTTCTTGTGGCTCGCTCTCCCCAGAGTTGCCGCTCGTTGCTCAAATTGCGAAATGGAGAATTCCCTCTCGTGAGATTTCCGGCCCTCCTGGCGTCGTCTACTTTCCGTCGGAGCGTAGGACGTTGATCAGCCCCCCGACGAATCACAAGTTCGCCGGTAAGCTATCGAGTCGTTACAAATTCGTGGAACGCTGGCAACCGCCGGAACAGTGGAATGATTCGCTTGAGGCGAGATTGTACGGCATTCGCTGGGAAGATTTGAACGCCAAGGAAGAAGGCCGAGAGCTCGAAGCCAATGGCTTCGAAGCTTATTCACGAAGCTTCGATCGATTCTTCGATGGAAGAAGGAGATTGAAGTGGGATCACGGCGAATTGGTCGTCGAGACCAAGAGCGGTGTCGTCCACGACCTCTCCGAGCTGAGCAGCGGCGAAAAACAAGTCATCCTCTTCATGGGCGAACTCCTGCACCGCTGGCGGCCCGGCTCGCTGATCTTGATCGACGAACCGGAATTGCACCTGCACGAGAGCTACCAGACGAGGCTCTGGGAAGCCCTCGTCGATTGGCAGAAAGAACGAGGCGGGCAGGTGTTCCTGGCGACCCAGAGCAGTCACCTGTTCCGTCTCGCCCATTCGGCGATGAAGGTCGTTCTCAGCAGGCAGTCTCTATGAATGAGGTGGAACTGCTCGATCGGATCAACGATGACATCCGAATCTCGACCGCCCAGACTGTGATCTATCTGGAAGGGACCACCGACCCCGAGTTCTTCTTCGCCCTGCTCGGCCTCCCGACCAACCCGGCCGACGGCGTCCACCGAGGCGTGCTCGTGAGGGGCCTGAAGGACGATCCGAAGCGGAGGGGAAGCGGTTCGGCGGCGGTGAGAAATCTGGTTGACGTCGCGTCGCGGAATCGGGTGCCGGGTATCTTCGGGGTCATCGATGGGGACGGGCGAAAGCTTGAGGAACTCGCTCCGAGATTCGACCCTTCCTATCCGGGCCCGCTCTTCCACTGGAAGGCTTATTGCATCGAGAATCTGATCGCAAAAACCGGGTGGCCCTCGGTCTGGGGGGACGAACCGGATTGGGTTGCCGAATTATCGCGATATGGGCCTTATGTTGCCCTGAACCGGATCGTCCTTGAGGTCAGATCAATCGTCAAGGAATTGGAACTTGAAAGTTATTCGAAACCGTCTCTCGGTTCTCCGATGAAGCAGGCCGCCGAAGTTGCCAGGGCCCTGGGAGAAGGGAAACATCGAATCCAGGAGTATGATGTTGAGCAACGGTTTGCCTCCGAATTCGCCGACTTCGAAGGGTTAGTCCGGTCCAATCTGGACGAGGCCCATGCCCTGTTGAATGGCAAGTGGCTGTTCCAGCACATGGCACCGACCCTGACGAGGCGCGATCCGGACCTCTGCCGGTTCGAATGGCTGGCCCACGCTCGAAGCGTCGGCGGCCTGCCCGAAGTGCGGGATTGGTGGGAGCGCGTGACCGGCTTTCCCCCCTGATCCCTCCCGGCCGCCCCGATTTTCAAACGACCATCCACCGAGACGACCCCCATGCCCGCCATGCCCAAGACCTCCGTCCCCGGCTACACGCTCGACCGCAGCCATGAGGCTTTTGCCCGCGCCAACAAGGTCATCCCCGGCGGGGTGAACAGCCCGGCCCGGGCCTTTGGCGCGGTCGGCGGTGAGCCCCCGTTCATGGCGCGGGCGGAGGGTGCCTATCTTCATGATATTGACGGAAATCAATACATCGACTACATCGGCTCGTGGGGGCCGATGATCCTCGGGCATGCCCAGGCTCGGGTCCGCGCGGCGGTGTCCGAGGCGATGGCCCTGGGGACGAGCTTCGGGGCTCCCACCCTTCGCGAGGTCGAGATCGCCGAGGCGGTCGCGGCGGCGGTCGCCTCGATCGAGAAGGTCCGG
>JAJYDH010000543.1 GCA_021777685.1 Planctomycetota bacterium
GGGCGCCGAAGTTCCGGGCGTCGGGCCTGGAGGAGCTGGCGCCGATCCCCGAGGCAAGGTTCGAACCGCCCAGGTTGCTGGACATGGCCGGGGACGCCGCCGAGGCGTTGACCGGGTGCCCTTCGGAGCTGAATTCGATCGCCTTGCGCTGCTGACCATCCTTGGTGAACGGTCGGCCCGGCGGCACTTCATTGCGGGTCGCCCGGCAGCCGGTGCTCGCCAGGAGCAGGCCAATTCCGCAGGCGACCAGGGGGCGAGAGAGCCGATCCATCGGCGAAGTCCTCCTTGTATCGAGTGTCAACATCGCGGGGGCGGCTCGGGGCGAGACTGGCCCCGCCCGCCGTCGCGTGAGGCTGCAAGACGGCGATTCGGTCGTCGACGAAGGAGGAACGCTCAAGCGATGGGAGACCGGGCGGCGTCGGGGGGTGAGCCCCTCGACGCGGCGGATCATACCGGATTCGGCGGATCGGTCAACCGGTAGTCACGGTCTCGACCTCTTCCAGACGACGAGCAGGCCCGCGTCTTTCGTGGTCTTGAACTCCTTCGGCCGGGCGCCCTGGTCGAGCTCGCGGGCCAGGGTCAAGGTGTCGCCTTCGAAGGTGTAGATGCCCTCGGAGAGCCGCTCCTGGCCGCCTTCCATGTAGAACAGGTTGATCGCCCTGGGAGACTGCGAAGGGTCGATCAGGAACCTCGCCGCGAACGACACGATGTTGCCGTTCGTGACGGTCCACTGATGGTCATCGATCACCAATTCATAGCGTCCCAGGGCCTCGTCGGGGGTCCGGACGCCCTTCGTCTCCATCATCACCATGGTCCAGGTCCCCTGGAACGGGGCGATTGGGCTCGGCGCGTCCTTCTTCTTCGCCGGCTTATCGGCCCCGATCAGCGAGATCAACGCGCAAAGCAGGAGGATTCGGACCTTCATCGGATACTCGCCTCCGCTCTCCTCGAAAGACGCCCCGGCCGGGCCGGGGCGACGGCCGCCGGTCTCAGCCCTTCCTGGCCGAGGCGTAGAGCTTCTCGACCTCGTCCCAGTTGATGATGTTCCAGAACGCGGCGATGTACTCGGGCCGACGGTTCTGATACTTCAGGTAGTAGGCATGTTCCCAGACGTCGAGGCCCAGCAGGGGGGTCTGGCCCTCCATGTAGGGGCTGTCCTGGTTGGGGAGCGAGGTCACGGCGAGCTTCCCGTCCTTGCCGAGGACGAGCCAGGCCCAGCCCGAGCCGAACCGGGTGGTGGCGGCCTTGGTGAACGCCTCCTTGAAGGCGGCGAACCCGCCCAGCTCGGAGGCGATGGCCGACCCGATGGCGCCTGTCGGCTCGCCGGCCCCGCCGCCCGGCTTCAGGAGGGTCCAGAACAGCGAGTGGTTCGCATGGCCGCCGCCGTTGTTCCGGACGGCCGTCCGGATCGCCTCGGGCACCGAGTTGATCTGGGCGAGCAGGTCCTCGATCGGCTTGCCCTGCCAGTCGGGATGGTCCTTGAGGGCATTGTTCAGGTTCGTGACGTAGGCCGCGTGGTGCTTGTCGTGGTGGATCTCCATCGTCTTCGAGTCGATGCTCGGCTCGATCGCGGCGAAGTCATACGGGAGCGGGGGCAGGGTATACTCGGCCATCGATGTCGATCTCCTGGTGAGATGGGCCCGGGCGCCACGAAAGACCCGGGTCCGGGCGCCGGTCTCGACCAAGGTACCACACCGCCCCCCCTCGCGACACTCGGGACCGGAGGTTGAAAGGACATCCGACGCGGGGAGACTAGCTCCCCGCGACGGCCCGGGTCCGACCCGAGATATCCCCAACATCAGTGCTTCGGGCGGGTGGTCCTGACCGGCCCCTTCGGGATCGAGACCGACGCGACGCGGACCTTCGTCGAGTGGTTGGTCCTGCTCGTCGTCGTCGTCGTCGTGATCGTGGTCGTGGTCGTGACCGGGATCGGCTGGACGACGACCGGTGGGCTGGGGATCAGCTCGACGGCGAAGCCGTAATTCGCCACCGGGGCCCCGTTGGACGACAGGAAGAGGAGGTAATATCGGCCGGCCTGGGGCGCGAGGAACCCGAGCAGGCCGGTCCCCGAGGCGACCGGCCGGGCCAGGGAGTCGCCCACGATCACGTTGACATTACCCGCGGCGACGAACACCAATCCCGGCTGCGACACCTCGAACGCGAAGAGCTGGTAATTCGGCCCCGACGGGAGCGTCAGGTTGCCCAGCGACGTCTGGGTGACGGAGCCGAGTTCCGTCGCGGTGAGGAACGAGTTGTTGTAGGCGAACGAATCGGGCGCGATCGTCGGGGCCTGCGCGATCGTCACCGGAGCGGTGGTCGTCTGCACCGGGGCCGGCGCCGATTGGACCGGGGCCGGCGCCGATTGGACCGGGGCCGGCGCCGTCTGAACGGGAGTCGGGGTCGTCTGCACCGGGGCCGGCGAGGGGTTGTTCGCCGTCCCGCCGTTGAAGCCGACCTGGAGGGCATAAGAACCGACCGAGAAGACGTCGCCGGTCGCCCCCGTGACCTCGATCAGATAGCGATGGCCGGCCACGGCGTTGGGGATCGAGACGGTCGCGTTGTCGCCGTACAGGGCGGCGTTGCCGTTGACGCCCAGCACGGCGCCCGTCGAGGGGTCGATCACGGTGACCTTCGGGCTCAGGAGGCTCAGGCCGCTGGCGACGGCCGAGACCTGGAGCGTCGCCCCGTTGAAGTTGGGCGCGACGACCGAGAAGAACTCAACGTCGCCGATCGTCGAGAGGCTGACCCCGGAGACCTGGGCCTGCTCCCCCGCGTTCAGCGAGCCGGTCACGTCGACCGCACTGGCCGCCGAGGTCCCCTGCCCCGCCGACTGGTACGAGTCGGAGGTCCTCGCGCCGTAGAGGGACTGGATACCCTCGATGTCGTAGGACGAGAGGGCCTGCCGGACGCCGGAATAGTACGTGTACATCACCGAGGACGGCTGCGGCGACTCGCCGAGGCCCAGCGAGTGGCCGAGCTCGTGGAGGATCACGGTCCCGAAGTCGTAGCTCCCGCCGGGGGCGAAGTTGTAGTTGGTATTCAGCTCGACGTCGCCGGCTCCGGTCTGGCCGTTGGGGGGCGGGCCGTAGGTCCGGGCGATGGTCTGGCTGGGCCCGAAGTTGTAGCCGCCGATCCGGATGTCGCCGAAATTGGGGTCGCCCTGGTTGACCCCGGAGGCGTTGAACCCATAGGGGCCGTCGGCGACCTGGGTGAAGTTCAGGTTGGTGACGGCGGCCCAGGTCTGGAGAGCCTTGGCGACCACCCCCTGCCAGGAGGTCCCGCCGAACTCCGCGTTGAGCGCGGCGTTGACGCCGTTGGTGCCCTGATCCCACGAGACGCCATCGGGCGGGAAGCTGAACGAGATCGGCACCGTGTTATTCCACCGGCCGCCCATCAGGGTGTAGTCCGTCCCCAGGCCGGAGGCGGTGAGCAGAGCCCGGGGCTCCAGGGCCTCGCATGCCAACCGCCGACGGGGGGCCGTCGGACGGCGCCGCGACGGGGCGAGTTTGCCAGGGCCGAGCATCTTCGCGAACCGAGCCGCCAATCCTGCCATGATGTCTGTCTCCGGCGTCGTCGATGGTTTCATCAAAGTATGCAGATTCATTGTCGAACGAACGCGGCGCGCGGGACGGACCGCGAGCCCGGTGATGAGCCGCGGGCGCGTCGGACGTCGGGGAGAGCCATCCTTGGGAAGAGAGCGGGACGGGTCGGCGGAGGATCGGGCCGGCGCGGCGAGGGCCGGGACCGCTATTCCTCGCCTTCGGAGACCGTCGGGGGTCGGCCAGGACCTGGTCGGGGGCCGTTCCGAAGGCCTCCCGGCCGTGGTCACATTAGACTTTAGATTATTTCGAGCGGCAAGGCCCAAATTTTGTGGTAACCCATTCCCCTAAAACAATTTCGGCAAACTCAACGCTTTCGCCACAGGCCTCCCAATCGAAATGACCCGCCTGTCCGGCATCGTCGGCGAGTAATCGTGCCCGCGAGGCGGCTTTACGGGGCCAACGCGGACCGCTCTGACGCTGATAACAGGGGGGACAGGCGCGATCCAGGGGCCTGGACCGGCCCGCCGCCCCCCCCAGGGTCGATCAGTTCGTCAAGCTGGAGAAATCTCGGAGTTGGCCGGGGCGGTCTCGGGTGCCACGCGGTTCGGTACTCCGAACCCGTGCCCCGCCGGCGACCGCCCAGGTCACGGGTTCGGAGTACCGAACCGCGTGGCACCCGGT
>JAJYDH010000046.1 GCA_021777685.1 Planctomycetota bacterium
CCAGAAGGCGGAGAAGTTGCCGGCCACCAGCCCGCTGAGGACGTTCAGCGACGCCCCGCCCTCCTTGCTCGCCGTCACGACCTCGCGGACGTGTCGCGAGGTCGTCGAGGTGAAGACCTTCGTCACCTCGGGGATGATCGCGCCGGCCAGGGTGCCGAAGGTGATGATCGAGGCGAGCTTCCACCAGAGCTGACCGTCACCCGACACGCTGGGGATCAGCAGGACGCTGGCCAGGAACGTCCCCACGATCGAGATCGCGCTGGTGATCCAGACGAGCCGGGTCAGGGGCTCCTCGTAGTTGAACGACTCGCCGGCCCCGTACCGCTTCCGGGAGATCGACTCGTTCACCAGGTAGGCGACGCCGCTCGCCAGGACCATCAGGATTCGCATGGCGAAGATCCAGACGAGCAACTGCGACTGCACGGTCGGCTCGGCGACGGCGAGCATGATGAAGGTGATCAGGGCGACGCCGGTGACGCCGTAGGTCTCGAAGCCGTCGGCGGTCGGGCCGATCGAGTCGCCCGCGTTGTCCCCCGTGCAGTCGGCGATGACGCCGGGGTTCCGGGCGTCGTCCTCCTTGACCTTGAAGACGATCTTCATCAGGTCGGCGCCGATGTCGGCGATCTTGGTGAAGATCCCGCCGGCCACCCGGAGCGCCGCCGCCCCCAGCGACTCGCCGATCGCGAAGCCGATGAAGCACGGCCCGGCCAGGGTCCGGGGGATGAACAGGAGAATGCAGAGCATGATCAGCAGCTCGACGCTGATCAGGACCATCCCGATCGACATCCCCGCCTTGAGCGGGATCGAGTAGCAGGGATACTGCCAGCCCCGGAGCGAGGCCATGCTCGTCCGGCTGTTGGCGAACGTGTTGATCCGGATGCCGAACCAGGCGACCGAATAGCTCCCGGCGATCCCGACCAGGCTGAACAGGAGGATGACGCCGACCCTCGCCCATCGAGAAAGCTCCGGGGTCGCGACGTTCTCGGCCGCCCCCTCGGGGCCTCCACCGGCGTCGAAGAGGCCGAAATAGGCGACCATCACCGCCGCGATGAACAGCCAGAGCAGGAGGATGAACCGGCCCTGGTTGAACAGGTACGTCTTGCAGGTCGCGTAGATCAGCTCCGAGACCTCGAGCATCGAGCGGTGCACGGGCAGGTTCTTGAGCTGGCGGTAGAAGACCAGCCCGAAGATCAGGCCCGCCGCGCAGATGGCCAGCCCGACCATCAGCAGAGACGACCCGTCGATCGACCCGCCGAGGAACCGCGTGCGGGACAGGTCGGGCAGGACGAGGTCGGCCTCGCCGGCCGCCCTGGCCCCCGCCGGGAAGATCGTCGAAGTGGAGGCCGCCGCCACGGCCGCGAGTATCGACAGGGGCCGTCGCCCCGAGATCGTGATGGACATCGAGTTGAGATCCTTTCCGACGGCCTCCGACCTGTCCGGTCGGGAGGCACGAGATAAGCCGCGAGATCCGTTCTTTCGCGAATTCCCGGGGCCTGGCGCGTCGCCCCGGATTCTCCGGCCGAGATGATCGAGGACTTGACTTTTCCATCGAAAGAGGCCCGCCCGGATCGTCGGCCCTTCGGCCCGAAACGCCAGACCTCATATAGCCGTGATAAGTCACCAAAGGTCGTCCCGTCAACCCACGCCTACCGCGTTCGTTGCCCCGGGTGGACACACCATTTTCGAACGGGTCGGCCGCGATATTAGAGACCCGAATGGTCGAGCCGTGAAGTATTGGTTGACACCATGTTAAGGGCATTGTAGGGTTGAAGTAGACAGAATGTTCCGGGAGGAACCAGGCTCGCGGGGCGACCCGCCCATGCGGGCATGCCCAAGGACGGCCCAAGGGTCCGCCGCATCGCCCTGCCCCGGCGACCGATCGTCGGCTCCGCGACTCCCACCCTCGTCCGACCGGCCCATTTCTGGACCATCGATCCGACCCGAGCTTCACGCACTCTCCGGGGAGGTCTTCTCGATGAATCGCGCCTCGATGTCGCGGCCCAAGGCCGGTTTGCGCCGGATCGCCTCGGCGATGACCTGGATGGCCGTCCTGGCCTCGGCCGCCCTCGGCGGCGAGCCCGACCCGAAGACCTACTGGGACGTGGACGAGATCCGCCCCGGGATGAAGGGGAAGGGCCAGACCGTGATGGTCGGCACCCGGCTGGAAGAGTTCGGCGCCGAGGTCCTGGGCGTGATGAAGGGGGTCAGCCCCGGCCGGGACATGGTGCTCTGCCGGCTCGACGGGTGCAACCTGGAGCACGCCGGGATCATCCAGGGGATGAGCGGCAGCCCGATCACCATCGACGGGAAATTGCTGGGCGCCGTGGCCTACGCCTGGGAGTTCGCCAAGGACCCCATCGCCGGGGTCACGCCGTTCCAGCAGATGGTCCAGTACGTCCGGTCGAACGACCGGCGGATCGCCGCCGAGGCCGAGATCCGGCCGGGCCCCGCGAGGGCCGCCGGCCTTGATAAGCTCTGGCGGCTCGACGACCCCGAGGCGCCCGGGCTGGCGCTGACCGGCCCGATGACCGTCTCCGGGGGAGGGCTGGCCGGGATGCGGCCGATCGCCACGCCGCTGTCGGCCTCCGGGTTCTCGCCGAGGGCGTTGTCCCTGCTCGGCGACCGCCTCCAGCCGATCGGCCTGGCGCCGATGGCCGGCGGCAAGGCCCAGGACAGGGTGGTCGAGGACGAGGGGGACCGCCCGCTCGTGCCCGGCTCGCCGCTCAGCATCGGCATGGTGACGGGCGACTTCGACCTCTCCGGGATCGGCACCGTCACCCACGTCGAGGGGGACCGCGTCTACGGCTTCGGCCACCCGATGTTCAGCCTGGGCGCCTGCCAGTTCCCGATGATGACCGGCTACATCCACACGGTCTATCCCCGGGCCAGCGTCAGCATGAAGATGGGCTCGCCGTTGAAGGTCGTCGGCGTGCTCGACACCGACGTCAGCACCGGGATCGCCGGCCGGATCGGGCCGAAGCCCGACATGATCCCGCTCTCGGTGAAGGTCAAGACCGGGAATTACGCCGAGACCCGGACCTTCAAGGTCCAGATCGTCCGCGAGCCCAACCTCCTGCCGACCCTGGTCATGGCCGTCCTGACCAGCGCGGTCGACACCGAGGGGAACCTGCCCGACGAGCTGACCGCCCGGATCAAGGCCACGATCCAGCTCAAGGGGCACGACCCGATCATCCTGGAGGACGTCCTGAGCGGGCCGCGCTACTCGGGCGCGTCGGGCCCCTCGGCGATGTTCGGCCCGGTGGCGGCGATCGTGAACATGCTGGTCCGGAACTCGATGGCGCCGATCCGGATCGAGTCGATCGACTGCTCGGTCGACATCGCCGCCGGCCGGTCGGCGGCGGTCGTGGACTCGGTCCGGCTCGCCTCCGACCGCGTCGAGCCCGGCCAGACGCTCAAGGCGTTCGTCACGCTCAAGCCGTACAAAGGGGACCGTCGGACGGTCGAGATCGACCTCCCCTTGCCCGCCGACTTCCCCGAAGGGGCACATGAGGCGTCCGTCTGCGACATCACCGCCAGCCTCCGCCGACGGTTCCGCAACGAGCCGCAGTTGCTGGAGATCCGCGACGTCGAGGGGGTCCTCCGGGCGGTCCGGACCCAGATCGACCTGAGCCGGACGACGCTCTCGCTCCACGTCGCCACGCCCGACCGAGGGGTGGCCGTGGAGGGCCAGGCGCTCCCCAACCTGCCCGGGAGCGCCCGGGCCGTCTTCGCCACCGGCCGACAGACGGCCGAGCCGTCCGTCCGCGCCGACCTGATCGGGTCGGTCGACACCCCCTGGGTCGTCGAGGGCTCGCAGACGATCAAGTTCACCGTGGCCAGGGACACCGGGCTTTCGCTGGCCAGCCCCAACTGATAGGAATGGGACGGGGAATCGACCCGCCAGCACGCCGAGGACGCCAGGGAAATGAATTTCAGGATCTCTCCGCTCCCTCGGCGTCTCGGCGGTTCGACCGCCTTCTTCCTGGCCTTCGCCGCGGTGGTCGCCGCCAAGGTCGAGACCTGGCGGACCGAAGGCTCGTCGGCGTTCGGCAAGGGGCACCGTGAGGGGGTCGTGATCTCGGACGGCGGGCGGGTCCGGCTGGCCCAGGCGATCCGGCCGACGGCCAGGCTCGACGCCTCGCGGGTCTGGGACCTGGCGCGAGGGCCTGACGGGGCGGTCTACGCCGCCACGGGCAACGACGGCAAGGTCTTCAGGCGCGAAGAGAACGGCGAGTGGGCCGTCGCCCTCGACTCGGCCGACTCGCAGGCCCTCTCGCTGGCCGTCAGGCCCGACGGCAAAGTGTTCGCCGGGACCGGGCCGGGCGGGACGGTCGTCGAGGTCGGCGACCCGAAGCATCCGGCCTCGCGGCCCGACCCCAAGGTCCAGTACGTCTGGGACCTGGCGACCGACCCCCGGGGCAACCTCTACGCCGCCACCGGGCCGACCGGCCAGCTTTGGAAGCGGTCGGTCGATGGAGCCTGGTCGCTCCTGCTGGACAGCAAGCATGCCCACCTGCTCTGCGTCGCGGTCGGCCTCGACGGGTCGGTCTACGCCGGCTCGGATGGCGATGGCCTGATCTATCGGGTCGGGCCCGACGGCAAGGCTTCGGTCGTCTACGACGCCCCCCAGAACGAGGTCCACGCCCTGCTGGTCGGCCCCGACGGGGCGATCTACGCCGGGACGGCCGCCGAGTCGGGCGGCTCGGGCGGCTCGGGCCGGACGTCCGGGCTGTTCTCGGGCGGGAGTGGTTTCAGCCGTCCCGCCGGCCCGGAGCCGGTCGACGCCGTGGCCGTCCAGAAGGGGGAGTCGCCCGCCCGCCGCGAGTTCCCCGACAGCCCCTCCACGCCGGGGGGCACCGCCTCGCCCCGGCCCGCCTCGCCGGGCGAGAACGCGGTCTACCGGATCGGCCCCGACGGCGTCCCCCGCGAGGTCTTCCGCCACAAGGCCCTGGTCTACGCCCTGGCCTGGTCGGACGGCCGGCTCCACGTCGGGACCGGCCCCGACGGGCAGCTCTTCGAGGTCCGCGACCTCGGCCGGGAGTCGGCGCCAACGGCCAGGATCGACCACGGCCAGGTCCTTTCCCTGCTGGCCGATCCCAAGGAGGGCCTCTTGATCGGAGCGGGCGACCCGGGCGCGGTCCTTCGGCTGGAGCCGGGGCACGTCGCCTCGGGCTCGCTGACCTCCGACGTCCTCGACGCGAAGCTCATCAGCCGGTTCGGGGCCGTGAACTGGAAGGCCAACGCGCCGGCCGGCACCTCGGTCTCGGTCCAGCTCAGGACCGGCAACGTCGGCGAGCCCGACGACACCTGGTCGGACTGGTCGCCCGAACGCTCCGACCCGGCGGGATCGCCGGCCAACGTCCCGCCCGGCCGGTTCGCCCAGTACCGGGTGAAGCTCTCGACGACCGAAACCGGATCGACGCCGGAACTTCGGTCTCTGGCGATCCGCTATCAGACCGCCAACCTCCCGCCCGAGATCGCACGGGTCGACGTGCCGGACGTCGCGGCAGCCGACGGCGCGACCCGGCAGGCCAAGCTGACCCTCCGCTGGGAGGCGTCCGACCCCAACGGCGACGAGCTGGCCTACACCCTGGCCATCCGCAAGGACGGCTGGCCCGATTGGGTCAAGCTCGGCGGCGACCCCCTGACCGAGACGAATTACGCCTGGGACATCTCGACCGTCCCCGACGGGTCCTACCGGGTCCGAGTGACCGCCTCCGACCGCCCGTCCAACGGCCCGTCCGACGCCCTGGCCCGCGACCGGACGAGCGACCCATTTCTGGTCGACCACCAGCCGCCGACCGTCTCCCTGGAGGCGAAACCGGGCGGGGTGTCGGTCGCGATCCGGGACGACCTGACCCGGATCGTCAAGGCGGCCTACGCCCTCGACGGCGGCGACTGGGTGCCGGTCTTCCCCGACGACGGCCTCTTCGACACCCCGGCCGAGTCGATCACCATCCCCCTGCCCGACCTCAAGCCCGGCACCCACGTCCTCATGATCCGGGCCACCGACGCCGCCGGCAACCTCGGGACGGGCGACCTGGTCATCACCGGTCGTTGACGCCGTTCGGGTCAGGAAACCCGGGACCGGGGTCGAAAAATCGAACCCAACTCGGGCCGTGGGTTGCCTTCGAACCGTCGGCCAGGGCGACCCGAAAACTCGAACCCATTCCCGCCGCAATGGGAACCTGGCATGATGGTTCCGTCGAACGCACTCGGCCGGCATGCGTCCGTGAAACTCGAACCCAACGGTCCCGGACCGATCGCCAAGGCTCGCACAACCGACGGGACAACCGCGATTTCTCACACGAAGCCAATTTCAAACGCTCTGCCCTCCAACTCGAAGCCATTCGACCCTTCCTTCCTGCTTCGGCCCGAGAGCGGGGCTCGATCGGTCCGCATGCCGTCGTCATCACTCAGCCTCGATTTCCGACTCGAACCCAATTCGGACGAGTTCGCCCGACCCTCACGGTCGATCCGCGAACGAGTCCCATTAAATTTCCGAATTTCGACCCGCGACTATTCGGGTTTCCCGAAATTTTCGGGGCCGACCCGGCGACATGGTCGAGGCGCGGTCGAGGTCATCGTGGTGACGGCGATCCTCGGGTTCGCGATCCTTTGCGTCATGATGGCGCTGCCTCGGGGGCGCGAGACGTCGCGGATGGCCCGGTGCCAGGACAATCTGAGGGTCATCGGCGTCGGCCTGTCGATGTACCATCAATCGCGGGGGCACTATCCGCACGTGACGCTACCGGGCGGCGATGGCCCGCTCAAGACGATGCTCGACGCGTTCGTCATCCCCGACTTCCTCGACCTCCGCGACCCGACCAAACCGCCCAGGCCGACCCAGGCCGCGCCCAGGGGGACGCGGGTGCCGGGGCTGGCCTGTCCCAGCGACCTGAACGCGACAGCAACTCCAGCCACGCCGACCGTCAGCTACCGGGCCTGCACCGGCGACGACCCGGGCGGTCATGGAGGCGCATTCGAACCGGGACGACTCATGACGAGTGCCGAGATCGAGGCGGCCGATGGGCTTGGCTTCACGGCCGCGTTCGCGGAACGCCTGGTCGGCGACGGCCGCGATGGTCGGGGGAAATCCGCCAATTACGTCAACTGTCCCGGCCCGGTCGACTCGGCCGGTTGTCCCTCGCTCTCCCCCGACCGCTGGAGGGGCGACTCGGGCGCCGACTGGGCCGAGTCCTCCTGGCGATCGACCCTCTACAGCCACATTCTCACGCCGAATGCCGGCCCCTCCTGCATCGCCGAAGACCGCCGGACCGCGCTGATGGGGGCATCGAGCGCTCACCCCGGCCGGATCAACGTCCTGCTCATGGATGGCTCGCTCCGGGGGGTCTCGCCCACGATCGCTCCCCAGGTCTGGTGGGCGCTCGGGACGGTCGGAGACGCATCGAAGCGATGAATTCGGCGATCGGGATTCGCCCGCGCTTCAGGGCCCGACCAGCCTGTTCAGCCTGACCAGCCGGATCGTCGCGACTTCGCGGACCCATCGGACGTGCTTGGGGTCGCCCGGGACGATGAGGCGCACGGGCCCCTGCCCTTTCGCCAGCGGCCGGCCGTCGCGGGCGACGGCCAGCAGGTAGCGTTCCCCTTTCGGGTCCATCGCGGCGGCGGCGGCCGAGACGGCGGCCTGGTAGCCGTCGGCACCCCGGACCAGGAGCACGGAGTCTGAGAGCGACCGGAGCGCCGGCATCGTCCCGGCATCCTTCGATCCCCGATCCAGGATCGTCGCCAGCGCAACCCCCGTGTAGGTCACGGCGCGCCCGTCCTCCGTCACCCGGCACTCGACCCTCGGCAGACCTTCGAGCTTCGCCGGGTCGAACGGCAGGAGGTCGACGCCCGGCGGTGTCGGGGCCTGGGCGAGGATCAGCGATGCGATCAGGGCCGGAATCATCGTCGCGAGTCCTCCAGGTTGACGAGAAGGGCCGCTCGGGCCTTCGCGCGGGGCTCGCGACATGTTAACCCGGACGGTTCGGCGCGTTCCACAAGACCCGTCCATCCTGCCCTGAATTCCACCAACCCGGGAACGACCACCTCATGCGACGACCGGCCATCATCTTCGACTTCGGCAACGTGGTCGCCCATTTCGACTACCGGAAGGCGGCCTCGAAACTCGGCGACCGGCTCGGGATCTCGGGGGAGGAATTGCTGGAGCGGTTGCGACCGCTCGGCTTCTCCGACCTGCTCAAGAAGTACGAGAGTGGCCAGATCTCGGCCGAGGGCTTCTCGAAAGGAGTCTCGGAGATGATCGGCCTGACGATCTCCCACGACGTCTTCGCCGCCGCATGGGCCGACATCTTCACCGCCAACGAGTCAATCGCCCCGTTGATCGATGGTCTCAGGCGCGAGGGATACACCCTCGTGCTCGGCTCGAACACCAACGACCTGCACGCCCGGCAGTTTCGCGGCCAGTTCGCGGGAACCCTCGCCCATTTCGACCGCCTGGTCCTCTCGTATGAGGTGGGCCACATCAAACCGTCGGCCGCCTTCTACCTCGCGTGCACCGAGGCGGCCGGGGCCGAACCCGCCGACTGTGTGTTCATCGACGACCTCGCCGAGAACATCGAAGGGGCGAAGGCCGCCGGTCTCGTCGGGCTGCTCTACCAGTCGACCGGGCGGCTGATCGAGGATCTCGCGGCGCTGGGCGTCGTTGCCCGGTTGTAAGGCTTGACCGAGCAGGGCCGGTCGCGGGATGTGTCGCATCGGAGATCCGCCTCCTCGACATCTCGCTCGACACGAGGCACAATTATCCTTGTATCTCTCGCCCAGAACCCGCAGGCCGCACGACCGGCCCGCGCTCTCGCAAAAACTTCGCGTGCGTTTTGACATCGTGCGATCAGGCCCCACACTCGAAATGATCCGCATGCCGCTCACCGCGCCTACTCCCGGATTCGCCCGAGCCACTTCTCGACATCCCATCCCCCGCGAATTCTCAACCGACCCGCTTGACGAACGCATCCTTGATGGCAATGATTGACTGCGTGCATGTAGCCAATCACTGAAACCCATCCTGGAGGGCAGTTGATCGCGTGCTTTCATGGAGGAGAGGGGACGATGGAACTGGATTCGCCGGGCGTTCGAATCGAGTCAGAGGGCGTTCATCCTCCGAGGGATCGGAGCCGGTCACGGGGCACCTCCGGGTGGCCGGTTGGCCTTGGTGCGTAGCGGTCGCGGGCCGCGAGGGGCGATGGACCTGCCCCTGGCGGCGTCAGACACGAAGCTGAGTGGGATCATCAGAGATCTTTCGAGTTCTTCCTTACCGCCCCCGATGTCGGGGCGTCGTGGGCCGGTCGTGCGCCGCGCGGTGGAAGGACTCCGAGGCTTACCGGGGGGAGTCAGTCGATGGGAAGCTTCAAGGGTAGAGGGCGCGGTGAACAACCGAAGCGACGGGACGACGGCTCCCGGCGGCGTCGCCAGGGGTTGCCCGAGCTGGAGTCGCTGGAGAATCGCCGGCTGCTCAGCAGCGCCCCCGCGTCGGTCTCGACGACCGAGCTGAACCTGATCCGGACCGGTCCGATGGCCAATGAGGGCCAGGATCTGATCCACATCTACCAGCAGTATTCGACCTACGTGCAGAACGGCTCGGTCGGCACGTTCACGTCGGACCTCTCGTCGTTCATCAACTTCTCGAACAACGGGACGAGCGTCGGGATCGACGCCCACTTCAAGGGGGACATGGGGGCCTACGAGCAGGCCCTGAAGCAGTTCGGGATGACGGTCCTGGCGACGAACGCCCCCAACAACGTCGTCGAGGGCTACGTCCCGATCGCCTCGCTCCCGGAGATCGCGACGGAGGCCCAGACGCAGAGCGTGAGCGCGGTCTACACGCCCAAGGCGTTCTCGCAGGGCGTCGCGGCGAACCAGGCGGCCACGACCCTGGGCTCTGACGTCGCGAGCACGACCTATGGCGTCACCGGCGCCGGTGTGCCGATCGGCGTGATCTCGACGAGCTTCAACCACGGGACTCCCAACGCGCAGACCTCGTCGATCGCCACGGGCGACCTGCCGGCGAACGTCCAGGTGATCGACGACACGGCGACGGCGACCGACGACGAAGGCCGCGGGATGCTGGAGAACATCCACGACATCGCGCCGGGGTCGCCGCTGTCCTTCGCCACCGGCCTGAACGGCCAGGTGGCGTTCGCCAACAACATCAACGCCCTGGCGACCCAGGCCGGCGCCAAGGTCATCGTGGACGACCTGGGCATCGCCAACGAGCCCTACTTCCAGGACGGCGTGATCTCGCAGCAGATCAACTCGTACGTGGCGGGCGGTGGCGTCTATGTCGCCGCCGCTGGCAACCAGGCCGACAGCGGCTACCTCACGAACTTCCGCGCCACCTCCACCACCGTCCCGGCGATCGGCTCCGGGACTTATCTGAACTTCGACGGGACGGGGGCGACCTCGGCGCCCCTGCTCCCGATCAACATCTACACGCCCGGCACCGGGATCGTGATGCAGTTCGACCAGCCCTTCGACAAGGCCGGCGGGGGCGTCAGCTCGGAGGTCGACCTCTACCTGCTCGACGCCAGCGGGAAGATCGTCGGGCAGAGCAACAACAACAACGTCCAGACCAACGAGCCGATCCAGTTCATCCTGACGGACAACAGCGGCAACCCGCTCCAGGCCGGCCTGTACCAGCTCGCGGTGCAGGTCGTCAGCGGCCCGAATCCCGGCCACGTGGTCATCTACTCGACCGGCGACGGCGGCTTCTCGGTCTCCCGGCAGTTCGGGACGGCGGGCGGGACGTCGTTCCCCTCGACGTTCGGGCACAACTCCGGGGCGAACACGATCAGCGTGGGCGCCGTGCCGTTCTGGGGCGCCCCACCGTACACCACCCCGGCCACGGTCTACAACGAGCCGTTCAGCTCGACCGGTCCCCGGCTGATCAACTTCGACGCCAGCGGCAACCCGATCCCGACGCAGGTCCTGCTCAAGCCGGACATCTCGGCCCCCGACGGCGGCGTGACCAGCTTCTTCCCGACGCCGGCCGCCCAGAACACGCTCGACACGTCCAACGTGCCGTTCCCGACGGCCGCCTTCCCGCCCTACCCCGGCAGCCCGCAGACCGTCCAGGGCGAGCCGGTGACGGCGACGAACCTGAACGTCCAGCCGACCCTGCCGGCGTTCTTCGGGACGTCGTCGGCGTCGCCCAACCTGGCGGCGGTGATCGCCCTGATGAAGCAGGCGAACCCGACGATCACCCGGGCGGGCATCCTCAACGCGCTCGAATCGACCGCGACGCCGCTCGACGGCGGCGGGCAGTCGGTCTGGACCCCCCAGGGCGGCTTCGGCCTGGCCAACGCCCCCAGGGCCCTGGCCGCCGCGCAGTCGCTCAAGGTCCTCTACATCACGCCGGGCGCCAACCAGATCATCGGCGCCACGCCGACGACGATCACCGTCACCTTCAACCAGCCGGTCAAACTGGCCACGGTGACGGCGTCGGACCTCGTCGTGGTCGGCCCGAACGGGTCGACCGTCGTCGTCGGCGCGCCCTTCGGCGTCGACAGCCCGACGTTCCCGACCCAGGTCAGCTTCCCGATCACGATCATCCCCGCGCCCGGCAAGAGCGTCAGCGGCACGTTCTACGACGCCTTCTCCTCGGGCGTGATCACCAGCGAGACCGGCGTCCCTCTCAACCCCGGCACGATCCACGACCAGTTCAACCTCCAGCAGCAGAACGGCCCGGCGGTCGTCTCGACGACCTTCGTCGGCCGGATCGTGACGATCACCTTCAGCGAGGCCGTCAACCCCGCCACGGTCAACCAGGCGAACATCTACCTGTTCCGGGCCGGAGGGACCACGCTGCCGCTGGTCAACCCGGCCGACGTGATCGTCAGCGACCTGCCCGGGGCGGTCTTCTCGTACAACGCATCGACGCTCACGGTCACGATCGACCTGACCAACGTCGCGCAGTCGCAGCTCCCGACCGACCAGTACGCGCTGGTCGTCCTCCCGGCGGTGACGGACGGGATCGGCAACCCGCTCAACGGGCTGTTCAACGGCGTGTTCCCGTCGGGCCAGTATCCTCAGTTCCCGAACACGGCCTACCCGAGCGGGTCGCCGTTCGTCCAGAGCCTGGGGATCGTCCAGCTCACCGCTCCGCTGGTCTCGTACCTCTCGCTGGCGCCGGCGTCCGACTCCGGCATCTCGGGCGACAACAACACCAACATCACGACCCCGAGCCTGGTGGGCCAGATCACCTCGCGGTTCCCCGGCTCGCTGGCCAACCAGCTCGTCTACGTCGAGTTCAACGGGATCGGCCACGCGGGCGTGCCGTTCGGCAGCCTCGACCTCAACGTCGGCGCCAACGGTCGAGGGTTCGTCGGCCAGTACGACGTGGTGACGACGACCAACGCGCTGGGGCAATTCACCGTGCCCTACCCCGTCGGCGTGGCCGGGCTCCCCGAGGGCGTGAACCGGGTCCGGGTGGTGGTCGTCGGCCAGGCCGACTCGCCGCCGCTGGCCGGATACGCGTCGTCGCAGGATTACGCGTTCCGGGTCGACACGAGCCTGCCGTACGTCGGGGCCACCGCCAACTCCCCGGCGTCGTCGATCCCCGAGATGGCGAACATCAACTCGCTGACGAGCCTGACGCTGAACGTGATCGACCCGGTCAACCCGACGGTGGCCGGCAGCCCGTTCGCCGTCCCGCCCAGCCTGTCGTACCCGGCCCTCAACCCCACGCTGGCGGACAGCACCCAGAATTACCGGCTGTTCCTCCTGCCCAGCCCCACCAACGGCCTGACGACCTCGAAGGACTACTCGAACTACATCACCTCGGCGACGTTCACCTCGACCTCGGCCCGCATCCTCTCGACGGACCCGTACACCGGCAAGGTCGTCGTGACCTTCGCGCCGGGTCTGCCGCAGGGCACCTACCAGTTCTTCGCGCTGCCGGCCTCCGCCGGCGGCGCCCTGGCGGACGCCGCGGGCAACCCGTTCACCAACACCCAGGCCAACTCGGCGGCCGGCGTCTCGACCTACTACGAGCTCGATTTCAACCTCCAGCCGACGCCGACGTACATCACCAACTACGCGGCGATCACCTACGACCCGAACGGCACCAGCAGCTACGGCGGTGTCGGGTTCGACGTCACCGGCCCGAGGGCCAACTACGAGATCCCCAAGCCCGGCACGACCGCCCGGTCGACCGCCCCGCCCAACTGCTTCGTCATCGACTTCTCGAACCCGCTCAACCCGGCCGTCAACTACACCAACGACGTCCAGCTCGTCCGCTCGGCCGACACGCCGACGTCCCAGCCCGACGGCAACTTCGGCGACCTGGGGATCACCAACACCTCGGGCTACACCGTCGTCCCGGGGACGATCGTCACCCTGGTCAACTCGGTGCCGGGCGCGGTCTTCGGCCAGTACGGCTACGACAACCGGCTGGTGATCCAGCTCCCGGCCGGCTATAGCCTGCCGGCCGACTACTACCGGGTCTACCTGCCCAACGCGGGGACCTCGGCGATCACCGACGTCTACGGGAATCAGCTCGACGGCGAGTTCCTCGGCTACCAGAACGCCCAGGGCAAGTACGTCGATCAGCTCCAGACCGGCCAGGTCCGCGGCGCCGGGGCGAACGAGCTGCCCGACCTCTCCGGAGACGGCACCCCCGGCGGCGCGTTCATGACCGGGTTCGTCGTGGTGCCCAACGGCGGGATCATCTACGCCAAGGCCGACGCAATCTACAACCCGCTGATCCCCAGCCAGACGCCCGACGGCAGCGCCGCCAAGCCCTTCCCCGTCCTGGCCCCCGAGGCGGTGCCCACCGCCGCCAACGGCGGCAACCTGAACAGCCCCGTCAACGCCGGGACCAACTTCAACCCGGCCTACGACTACAGCGGCTCGGGCCAGTTCGAGCCCTCGGCCTTCTTCGCCGCCCAGCAGTTCGTCCAGGCCACCGGCGGCCCGGTGGTGATCATCGCCGAGCAGTCGATCCCCAGCCGAGACCCGAACACCGGGGCGATCTACCAGAAGCCGTTCGTCCTCGAGGCCCCCACCCCCTCGGGCAACTCGGCCGCCATCAACGCCGGCAACGCCAGCGCGGCCGTCCCGGCGATGACCACCCTCATCCTGGGCGCCGGCACGATCCTCAAGATGCAGAACGCCGCGCTGCTGGTCCAGAACCAGGGCAGCGCCCTGCAGGTCCTCGGCGGCCCGAACTCGTACCAGAACGTCACCGTGACGTCCTACAAGGACTCGTCGATCGGCGGCGTCTCCAACGGCAACCCCGCCTCGGTCCCCTCGGCGGGCGATTACGGCGGGATCGTCTTCCGGAACTTCGACCAGGGGATCATCCCCGGCGCCACCACCGCCCGGACCAGCCTCTTCCCCGGCCAGATCCCCATCACGGGCAACCCCCTGATCGACAACCGGCTCAAGGGCCCGTTCGCCAGCAGCACCAACCCCGCCAGCCAGGTGGACGCGATCTCGGGCGCCGACGACATCATGTCGTACGTCTCGTTCCTCGTCGAGAAGTACGCCGGCGGCTCGGTCCCGCAGACCAACGGCACGCAGTATGACGGGATCACCCTGCTCAACAGCCGGCCGACGATCGTCAACACGATGCTCGCCGACGCCGGCGGGCCGGGCTCGGCCGTGGCCGGCCTCTCGGTCGACGTGAACTCGCTCCGGGCCGACGGCGTCGCCCAGGGGCCCTTGCTCCGGAACGATCAGTTCATCAACAACGGCCTCAACGGCATCTACATCCGGGCCCAGGTCTCCAGCGGCGTCGCCGAGGCGACCAACGCGATCGTCTATCCGACCAACCCGGCGAGCGCCGGCGGGGCCGCCAATTACGTCCTCGACAACCCTTATCCTTATCTGCTCACCTCGCGCCTGATCATCGGATCGACCCTCGTCGAGGAGTCGGGCGGCACGCAGACGTCGAACACCGACCGGCTCTATGTCGACCCGGGCATGCTCGTCAAATTCGAGCTGGGGGCCGGCGTCCTGGTCCAGAGCGGCGCCAGCCTGAACGTCGGCGACCAGACCTACATCAAGAACTTCGACCTCAACAACAACTACAACCCGGCCTCGTCGGGCTTCAAGGCGAACTCGGCGGGGCTGGCCAACGCCCTGTTCACCTCGCTGGTGGACGACACGGCCTCGACCAGCTACTTCGACCCGATCTCTCAGACGACGACCACGATCGTCGCGGCCCTGCCGGCCGTGCCGGGCGGCTCGGGTGCGGCCCAGCCCACCGCGGGCAACGTCCCGGCCTCGTCCCGGTGGGGCGGCATCACCCTGAGATCGGGCTCGGTCGACGTCATCAACTCGGCCGTCTTCCGCTACGGCGGCGGCACGATCAACACGCCCACGGGATCGGCCATCCAGCATGTGATCGAAGTCAACCCCGGTGATGGCATCGGGGCCAACTTGATGCTGACCAACGACACGTTCACCGACAACGCCGACGTCCCGATCAACCTGACGCCCAATGCCATCGAGGCGGGCAATCCCCTGACGCCGCTGGCCTCGGGCAACCCGTTCATCCACGGCAATATCTTCGAGCGGAACGGCTACAACGGCGTCGGCGTCCAGGGCGGGACCGCCGGCAACACGTCGAACCTCGACGTGAACTCGGTCTGGACCGGCGGCGACTTCACCTACATCCTCCGGAACACGATCGTCGTGGGCCCGCCCCCCGGCAACGGCGGCATCCCGACGGTGCCCAGCGCGACCACCCTCCAGCCCGAGCCCACGCCCAACGTCACCCTGACCCTCCAGAGCACCCTGGCGGGGACCGTCCTGGCCGACGGCACCGTCGTCGCGGCGCCGGGTGTGCCGTTGCTGATCAAGCTCCAGGGCGGCGTCGCCAACGAGACGCCCGGCGTGAACCCGGCGGCGGCGGTCCCGAACTCCTACACCGGCGGGGCCGGCTTCCTCGTCGGCGTGGACAACGGCATCATCCCGCCCGCGGGCGACCCGCTGGTCGACCCGGGCGCCTTCAGCCAGCTCCGGATCGTCGGCATCGGGGCCGACCAGACGACCGGCCAGTCTCGCGTCCCCGTGATCATCACCTCGATCTTCGACAACACCGTCGGGACGACCGTCGACAACGTCACGATGAACACCGCGATCACCGGCAGCACGACGGCACCCAAGGCCGGCGACGGCGGCATCATCTACTTCGGCGGCAACAGCCTGACCAACTACAACCTGCTCGACCCCCGCTCCGGCAACATCATCGACAACGCCGACATCAAGTACATCACCCGGATCGAGCAGCAGGGCGGCGGCATCATCTACACCGTGGACTCGACCAGCGGGGGCACCGTCGGCACGGGCAACTTCTACAGCCAGAAGCTCGGACTCCCGCAGACGGTCGACGGGGCGACCAACTTCTCCGACCAGTACAACCAGGCCAAGCAGCTGGTCATCTCGAACTCGAACCTCTCGACGTTCAGCGACGCCGGCTTCATCGCCCACCCCGGCTACGACGCGATCGCCGTGGCGGTCAACTACATCAACACCACGGGCGTCGTCTACAGCGTCACCAACGTCCTGGGCGAGGCGACGCACTCCTTCCTCGTGAACGACACGTTCTCGAACATGCCGACCGGTGCGGAGATCATCTCCGAGACCGCCGACAACGCGTTCTTCCCCAGCCCGGCCGTGGCGATCTTCCTCAACGACACCTTCTACAACGACGCGATCGGCATCCACACCGTCGCGCCGGCCTCGGACGGCATCAATTCGCTCTCGCACGTCGCCTCGCTGGCGATGGACAACATCTTCTCCAACATCTCGGGCAACGCGATCCAGCTCGACGGGCAGGATTACGGCTCCGAGGTCCAGTACAACCTGTTCTACCAGGTGGGGACGGCCGTCGGCGGGTCCAATCCGGTCGCCAACGACCAGCCGATCCTCGGCAATCCCGAGTTCCGCAACCCGGCGGCCGGGAACTTCTTCCTCCTGCCCAACTCGGCGGCCATCGACGTCGCCCGGAGTGAGCTCGGGCCGTCGATCTTCGGCGACATGCTCTACCCGGCCGTCAACGTCATCGACCCGGCGACGAACCAGCTCTACCCGATCCCGATCCGCAACGAGCCGACCCAGGGCCTCTTCGGCGCCACCGGCGCCCCGGCGGGCGACATCAACCCCAGCGGCGGCCTCGGGGTCGCCCCCTACGCGGTCGACATCGTCACCCTGCCGGGCGAGCCCGTCTCTCAGCGGGGCTTCCCCGACCAGTGGATCCCCGTCCTCGCCTCGTCCGGCACGGGCACCGGCGGGACCGGGTCCAACCCCGTGACCTTCGACTACATCCCGATCACCGGCGAGCGCGACCAGGCCGGCAACCTCCGGGTCAAGGATCCCAACTCCCCCAACGTCGGCTTCGGGAGCCGGCCGTACTTCGACGTCGGCGCGTTCGAGTACATCATCCAGAATCCGCCGGTGGTCGACGCCGTCCTCTCGAACACCAGCATCAACAACGCCCCGGTCCTGACCAACATCTACGGCGTCGGCACGATCGCCGGGACCAACAAGATCCCCGGGCTGATCCAGGTCATCCTCAGCCAGCCGATCAACCCGGCCACGCTCAACGGGTCGTCGGTGTTCCTGGAGGCGTCGGGCGGCGACGGGATCTTCGGCAACGGCAATAGCCCGGCCGACCGGTTCATCAACCTCTCGGGGCTGATCTACTACAACGCCACCGTCAACGGCCTGGGCCAGCCCATCTACGTCCTGACGATCAACACCGCGGGGATCTTCGCCTCCGACCCGTTCCCGGTCGCCGACGAGTATCGGCTGGTCCTCAAGGGGACCGGCTCCTCGGTGATCCGCAACACCGACGGCCTGGCGCTCGACGGCCTCAACCTCGACGCCAACGGGAATCAGCTGCCCCTGCCCTCCGGCTCGGACATGTTCCCCGGCAGCGACTTCCAGGTGACGTTCACGATCGACACCAACTCGCCGTCGATCGTCCCCGGGACGTTCGTCCTCGACCCGGCCAGCGATTCCAGCGGCGGCAAGAACATCACCAACGTCACCCTGCCGACCTTCGACGGGACGATCACCGACACCTTCCCGCCGGCCAACCCGCTGGCCGGCCAGCAGGTCTACATCGACGTCTCGACCAAGGGCAACGGGGTCTTCGACCTGATCGACGCCGGCACGGGGATCACCAACGCCCAGGGCCAGTTCTCGATCAAGCTGACCACCCCGATCCCCAACACGCCCAACACCGTCGGGACCGACGGCATCCAGGGCGACCCCGGCGCGACCTACACCCAGGTCCGCGTCCGGGTCGTCAACCCGGCCGGCAACCAGTCCAACGCGACCACCGACCCGTACTCGCAGTACGTCGCCGAGGGCGCCGCGACGGTCTTCCAGGAGGACACCAAGCTCCCGCAGATCTCGGCGTTCAGCCCGCTGGCCAACACCGTCGCGACGGTCAACGCCAGCGGCCAGGTGATCGTCTCGGTGACGTTCAACAAGAACATCAAGACCTCGACCCTCAACGCTAACTCGATCCTGGTCGAGCGGACCGGCGGCACGGGCAACTTCAACGGGACGCTCATCCCCGTCCCGATCGTCGCCAGCAGCTTCACCGAGACCTATCTCGGCGACGCGACCGGCTCCGAGCTGGTCACCTTCGCCCTCCAAGGGCCCCTGCCCAACGACCAGTACGAGATCATCCTGAAGGGGACCGGGACCGCCCCGATCACCGACATCGCCGGCAACCCGCTCAGCGGGGCGTTCTTCGGGACCTTCCCGACCGGCAGCGGCACCGCGACGACCGGGAGCGACTTCGTCAACCAGGCCTTCGCCGTCTACCAGCCGAGCCTGGCCCACCTGATCTACGTCCAGGCCCCGACCGGGGTCACCAACACGGGCGTCCAGGGCACCCGGGAGAACCCGTTCCCGACCATCGCCGCGGCGATGGCGGCGGCCATGGTCGGCGACGACGTCCTGGTCCTGCCGGGCACCTACAAGGAGGACGTCATCCTCAAGGCCGGCGTCCGGCTGCTCTCGGCCGCCCTGACCAGCACCGACACCACGTTCACCCCCGGTAGCCCCTACCAGACCCTGATCTACGGCGTCGCCCCCTCGACGACCGTCGCCGGCGTGACCACGCCGGGAGTCCTGGCCGCCAGCAACAACAACATCGTCACCCTGGCCACCGACGGCACCGTGATGGGCATCCCCACCGAGGTCAGCGGCTTCTCGATCATCAGCCCGCTGATCGGCGACCC
Source organism: Planctomycetota bacterium (assembly GCA_021777685.1). GTDB lineage: Bacteria > Planctomycetota > Planctomycetia > Isosphaerales > Isosphaeraceae > Tundrisphaera. Next base: position 19,224 of record JAJYDH010000046.1, read on the forward strand.
GGCCCTCGGGACGATCGACCCGACCAACATCGCGGTCCTGGCGATCAACTCGAACGTCCTGATCGACCGCGACATCATCATCAACGCCGGGCTCGGCATCAGCGTGTTCAGCAACCAGACCGGCTCGCCGAGCACGATGGTCCTCGACGACCTCATCGCCGGCAACATCAACGGCGTCGGGATCACGAGCACCGCCGCCTCCTCGCCGACCGTGCCGACGGCGTTCATCATCAACAACACCATCGCCGACAACACCGTCGGGCTCTTCAACAGCTCGGTCACGCCCAACGTCCTCCAGGCTTACGTCCTGAACGACATCTTCTACGCCAACCACGACCTCACGCTCCAGCGCGGCGGGACCGGCATCTACTCGATGACCACCGACACCCTGGGCGTCGGGTTCAACCTGTTCTACCGCAACGGGATGAGCGACACGATCCCGGCCTCCAACGCGGTCGGCTCCTTCGGGGCGTTCAACCCGGCCGCCATGACCGGCACGCCCAGCTCCTCGGACCTGAACAACTTCATCGGCAACCCCGCCTTCGCCATGCCTGAGGACCCCAGGCCCAACGGCAGCACCCCGGGTGTCTTCTACAACTACGGGAACTTCGACCTGACCAGCTCGTCGGTGGCGATCAACGCCGCCAACGGCATGGTCGCCCCGGTCTCGGACATCCTCTACAGGACGCCCATCAAGATCGCCGGCCACGGCTACCCCGGCACCGGGCCGGCCAGCATCGGTGCCTTCTACTTCGGCGGGACCGGCATCCCGGGGACGGGCACCGGCATCATCTTCCCCGGCGTCGGGACCACCGGCACCGGCACGGGCGGCACCGGCACGGGCGGCACCACCGGATCGACCGGCGGCGGCGCCGGCACGGGCACGGGCACGGGCACGGGCACGGGCACGGGCGGGACCACCGG
>JAJYDH010000544.1 GCA_021777685.1 Planctomycetota bacterium
AGACGCCCGCGACGTCGCGGACCTGCGCCTGGCCGCCGAGACGGCCTTCCGAGCCCACCTCTCGGGCGACGCGGGTCACTTCCGAGGCGAAGCTGTTGAGCTGGTCGACCATCGTGTTGATGGTGTCCTTCAGCTCCAGGATCTCCCCCTTGACCGGGACGGTGATCTTCTTCGACAGGTCGCCGTTGGCGACCGAGGTCGTGACCTCGGCGATGTTCCGGACCTGGCCGGTGAGGTTTCCGGCCATGCTGTTGACGCTATCCGTCAGATCCTTCCAGACGCCGCCCACGCCCCGGACCTCGGCCTGACCGCCGAGCTTCCCTTCGGTGCCGACCTCGCGGGCGACTCGGGTGACTTCGGAGGCGAACGAGTTGAGCTGATCCACCATCGTGTTGATGGTGTCCTTCAACTGGAGGATCTCGCCCCGGACGTCCACCGTGATCTTCTTCGACAAATCCCCGTTGGCGACAGCCGTCGTGACTTCCGCGATATTCCGGACCTGACCGGTGAGGTTTCCCGCCATCTCGTTCACGCTATCCGTCAGGTCCTTCCAGACGCCGGCGACCCCCCGGACCTGGGCCTGGCCGCCGAGGCGCCCTTCCGAGCCGACCTCGCGCGCCACTCGGGTCACTTCCGAGGCGAACGAGCCAAGCTGGTCGACCATCGTGTTGATGGTATCCTTCAGCTCCAGGATCTCGCCGCGGACGTCGACGGTGATCTTCTTGGAGAGGTCGCCGTTGGCGACGGCGGTCGTCACCTGGGCGATGTTCCGGACCTGCGCGGTGAGGTTGCCGGCCATCGAGTTCACGCTATCCGTCAGGTCCTTCCAGGTCCCGGCGACTCCCCGGACCTCGGCCTGGCCGCCGAGCTTGCCCTCGGTGCCGACCTCGCGGGCGACGCGGGTCACTTCCGAGGCGAACGAGCCGAGCTGGTCGACCATCGTGTTGACGGTCTGGCCGACGCGGAGGAACTCCCCCTTCAGCGGGGCCCCGTCGTGCTCCAGCGGGATCCGCTGCGAGAGGTCCCCCTTGGCCACGGCGCCGATGACGCGGGCGACCTCCTCGGTCGGCCGGACGAGGTCGCCGATGAGCGTGTTCATCGAGTCGATCCGGTCCGACCACGCCCCGGTGGCGGCGCCGACGTTGGCCCGCTGGGTGATCCGGCCCTCCTTGCCGACGACCTTGGCGATCCTCGCGGCCTCCTTCGTGCCGTACTCCAGGAGGTCGGCGACGTCGTTGAACGCCTCGGCGATGGCCGCCTCGACGACCGACTCCTCGACGGCCAGGCGGACGGTGAAATCCCCCCGCTTGAGGGCCTTCAGCGCCTCCAGGAGCCGCCTCCCGTTGTAATGCCCGTTCGTCGAGGCCGGCATGGCGGCGACGGATTCCGGCTCGGCGGCGGGGCGGGGTTCCGGCGTGGCCTCGGCGGGGGGAGTCGGTTGCTTCTTGGCCACGGGAGGTGCTCCGGATCGATCGCGCCGGGTGCCAGGCCACGCCCGGCTTCGGGGTTGGCCGAAGATCGCAAGGTAGGATCGGAGGAATGGGACAAGCTTAGCAGATAATTGGAGAGGTGGGGCAAGGAAGGCCGGCAATCCGGGCGCCAGTTCGGTCGGGCCAACCGACAGCGACCGTGAGGGCATCCGCCGAGGGGGACCATCCGCCCGGCCCGAGGCGCATGTCCGAGGGCCGGGCGTTGCGATCCCGGGCTCCGGCGACCGGGTTCTTGCGGAGGACTGGCAATCTGGATAGGAGTTACGCAGTTGACAATCGGTCTTGGCCGGCAGGCTTCGGATTGGTCGATTCTGGTAGGGTGGGCACCGCCCACCATGATCGAGGCAGAATGGTGGGCGGTGCCCACCCTACCAGAATTGCCCGGCTTTCCGATTCGAGATAGCTCCGAACCGTCAACGCGTAACTCCTACTGGAATCTCAGATTTGAGATCTCGAATCCTCGTAAACGGCCCAGATTTCCATAAGCAGTCCCAAATGGAAGGAGTTAAAGGGTTTTGCACTTTTTCTCTCGCCGCTGAGACGGTTTATGGATGTCTGGTGGAAATAGGAAATCTGAGATATCAAATCCGAGATCTCTGATTTTCCCGCCATCCGAATCGTCCCATAAACAGTCTCAGCGACAAGCGTTTATGCGCAAAGCCCGGCGACCGTGGAAGACAAACCAAACGCGGTCAACTCGACCCAAAAACTCGAAGCCAACGACCGCCAGCCCGATCCGAGATCAAAACTCGAAGCCAACGTGCTTCCGAACCGACCTCGAAAACTCGAACCCAACCATCCTCGAACTCCCCCCGATGGTCGCGTCCTCCCCGACATATTCCGGTCGGCCGCCCCCTTTCGAACACACGATTTCCCGAATCCCTGCGGATCGCCCCATCGGGCCCCCGTCCGGACGCGACTCGCTCGCGGCCGGGCGGCCGGCGCGGTATGACTGACCTTCGCGGACGAGCGATCCCCTGCCCCATCCGGAGCCGCCCCATGAGCCTTCGACCCTCCGGCCTCTGCCCGGCCCTCCTCCTCGCCTCGATCCTCGCCGGCCCGGCCTCGGCCCTCGCCGACGGGCTCGGCGTCGGGGCCGCCTCGGTGGACATCACGCCCCCGGTCGGCACGCCGATGGCCGGCTACTATGCGGAACGGCTGTCGAAGGGCGTGCACGACCCGCTCTTCGCCAAGGCCATCGTGCTGGAGGTCGGCGGGAAGAAGGCGGCGCTGGTGGCCCTGGACCTCATCAGCACCCCGATGGCGATGGTCGAGGCCGCCCGTCGGGAGGTCGAGAAGGCCACCGGGATCGACGGCCGCGACGTGATGATCTCCGCCACCCACGCCCACACCGGCCCGGTCCTCCAGGCCGGCGGGGCGCGGTCCCATGCCTTCGGCGGCGACAACCCCCTGGCCCTGGCCTACGGCGAGGCGCTTCCCGCGAAGATCGCGGAGGGCGTCCGCCTGGCGGACAGGGCGCTCCGGCCCGCGAAGGTCGCCGTCGGCCACGGCCAGGAGTCGGCGATCAGCTTCAACCGCCGGTTCCACATGGTCGACGGCACCGTCGGCTGGAACCCCGGCAAGAAAAACCCGAAGATCCTCAAGGCCGCCGGGACGATCGACCCCGACGTGGCCGTGGTCTACTTCGAGTCCGTCGACAAGGACCCGACCCCCCTGGTCACCTACGTCAATCATGCCGTCCACCTGGACAACGTCGGCGGGATGGAGTTCTCCGCCGACATGCCGGCCACCATCGCCGACCTCCTCGGCCGGTTCAAGGGCCGCGAGATGGTGACGCTTTACACCTCGGGATGCTGCGGGGACATCAACCACATCGACGTCCGCTGGGCCGAGCCCCAGAAGGGGCATGAGAACGCGTCGAGGATGGGCGTGATCCTCGCGGCCGAGGTCCTGAAGACCTGGCCGAGGCTCAAGGTCGAGTCGCCCGGCGCCCTCCGGGTGAAGTCCTCGAAGGTCAAGCTCCCGCTGGCGAAGATCACCCCCGAGGACGTCGAGACCGCCCGAGCCGTGCTCGATCGCCTGGACGGGAAGAGCAAGCCGCCCGCGTTCCTGGAGCAGGTCCGGGCCTTCAAGGTCCTCGACGTGGAGGCCCGCCGGGGCGAGCCGATCGAGGTCGAGGTCCAGGTCGTCGCCCTGGGCGATTCGATCGCCTGGGTCTCGCTGCCCGGCGAGATCTTCGTCGAGCTGGGCCTGGCGATCAAGCAGGACTCGCCGTTCCCCCACACCATCATCGCCGAACTGGCCAACGGCGCCATCGGCTACATCCCCTCGCGGAGGGCCTACGCCCAGGGGAACTACGAGGTCATCAGCGCCCGGTGCGCGGAGGGTTCGGGCGAGATCCTGGTCGACGCGGCGGTGAAGCTCCTCAAGGAGATGCACAAGGAGGCGACCAGCCCGCCGGCCGAGTAGCGGGGCCCGCCTCGCCGCCCTACAGCGGTTAGGATCGGCTATTCAACGCCGATAATCGCGGAGGGGAATCGACTGACACTTTTGGCCTCGTCAGTCGGTCCCGGCGTGAGTGAAGCGGAGGGGCTTGCCACCGGCCCTGGGGATCGCACCAGCTCTGGCGTCCAGCCCCGCTTGCCTCAAGATCAGATCGCGCGCTCGTCACCGGGAATGGACGCGGACCCGCGCTTCGGTGACGCGAGCCGTCCCTCCGGTCTCGATGATCTTCCGGCACGGCCGCTCGGGCCTCGCTCCGGTGAAG
>JAJYDH010000545.1 GCA_021777685.1 Planctomycetota bacterium
CAACCGCTCGCTCCCGGCGGGGCGACCCTCGTCGGGCGAGAGGAAGATCGTCTTCGTCGTCCCGTCGATCAGGGATTCGAGATCGATCCGGAAGTTGCGATCGATCGACCAGGTCGGCGAGACCTCCACCAGCCGGGCGCGGAGCGTCTCGTCGGGCGAGAGCCGGGTCGTGGTCGTCGTCCGGCCCGCCGAGACCATCTGGCAGAGCATGCCCATCCCGAATCCGACTAGCCCGGCGAGGGCTGAGGCGATGATCGTCCGCTTCATCGTCATCATTCCCCCAGGTCGATCCATTTCGCGATCGCCTGGGCGTCGACGGCACCCCGGTCGAGCCGGAACTGGGCGGCGGAATCCGCCAGCGCGTAGGACTTGACGGGCCAGGCGGCCTCGAAGGTCTCCGGGGCGTGGTAAATCCAGAGAGGGGCGGGCGCCGAGAGCGCGGCGGCGGCCTTGAGCCCGCCGAACTGGAGCGCGCCGGGGAGGTCGATCCCGGCCGGGACGGGTTGGGAGCCGTCGCCCAGGTCGAAGCCGTCGAGGTCGATCGCGGTCCGGGCGATCCCCCCCAGCGCGGGCCTGGCCAGCAGGGCGAGCGGGCCGATCGGCCCGGCGGCGACGAGGTTGACCTCGCGGATGTCGGGCAGGGCGCGGGCCCAGGCGAGGACCGTCGCCAGGTCCTGCGCCCGGTCGGCGGCGAGGGTCGGGTTGTAGCAGTCGAAGTGGACGGTGGTCGGCCGATGAGAGGCCGGCGCCGAGGGGTCGAACGACTCGCCCACGAGCAGCGGGTCGAAGCCGACGACGGACTGGCCCCGGTCGAGCAGGGCCCTCGCGATCGGGCTCGGCGCCCCTTCGGCCGCGATCAGGTCGGCCTTCCCCCGGGCCGCGAAGAGGACGGTCAGTCGGCCGTTGGGCTCTTTCGGGGACAGGCGGACGGCCGGGATCACGTCCCCTTCACCCTTCCGGCCGACGGTAAAGTGGACGATCGTCAGGCCGTCGCGGGTCGCCCGGCGGATCTCCTTGGCGTTGGTCAGGCGGGCGGGCGGGGCCTCGACGTTGACCCGGACCCGGAGAGCGGTCGCCAGGCGGTCGCGGGCGGCCTCCCAGGTGTCGGCGACGGTCCCGGGCGCGAGCTTGTCGAGCTGCCGTCCGAGGACGCCGATCAACTCGGTCTCGAGCTGCGCGGCGGTCCTGGCCTCGGGCGGGTAGGGGTGGTCGGCGTTGAAGGCGAAGAGGTCTTTGGGCGATTCGGCCTTGATGTCCCCCTCGCGGGTCGCCTCGGCGTCGGTGATCCCCAGGAGCCACTTGCCGAGGAAGGCGTAGACGGCGTCGCGGCTGGTCCGGTTGTAGTTGTGCGGGAAGTCGAAGACGTTCGCCTCGACGAGGGCGGTCGATCCCGTCTGGGCGTAGACGACCTGGAGCGAGGGGAAGGCGTTGGTCATCGTCCGGGCCGTCCAGTCGCCCGAGGCGCCGACGAGCTTCATCGGCCGGGGAGCGGCCAGCGCGGCGATCTCGACGTTGTCCGTACCGATCCGCAGCCCCGCGCAGTTCTCGCAGACGCAGCCGCCCTGGAAGCTGTCCGAGACCATGACGACCGGCGCCGAGACCTTGACCCGGCCGTCGATCGCCGTCAGCAGGAGGGTCTGCGTGGCGCCGCCGGACTCGCCGGTGATGCCCACCCGGGCGGCGTCGACGTCGGGCCGGGCGATGAGCCAGTCGAGCGCCCGGATGCTGTTCCAGGTCTGCAACCCCGGCAGGCTCAGGCCCCACCGGCGGAGCCGGTCGTTCCCGAAGACATGCCCGAACGGCTTGCCGTCGGCATATCCGACCATGTCGTACATGAAGACCACGCAGCCGAGCTGCGCCAGGCGGACGCATCGGGACTGGACGTCGACGTTGACCCGCCCCTCCGGCCAGTGGCCGTGCGGGCAGAGGATCACCGGATGACGTCCTTTCGACGGGGTCGGCCGGTAGAGGTTGCCGGCGAGGTAGAAGCCGGGATAGGTCTCCAGGACGACCTTGTCGATCGCGTAGCCGTCTCGTTCGAGCGTGCCGGTGACGGTGGGGTCCAGCTCGGTCCTCGGCGGCATCGGCCAGAGGCCGAGGGTGACGAGCAGTCGCTCGCGGACGGCCTTCGACCGGTCGCGCCAGGCTTGGGGCGACCCGGGCGGCTGGAAGTCGGCCCCCTCCTGGTTCGACCGGACGATCGTGCGCCGCCGGTCGAGCGTCGGGTCGGCCGTCTTCACGTTGCCCCGGAGGATGTCGAGGGCCTTCGACGGGACGAATTCGGGGTCGATCGAGAGGCTCAGGAGGGCCGGGACGGGCTTGGACGGATCGGTGAAGATTGTCACCGGCCGATCGGGCACAAGATTGACGCTTGCAATGGTCAACCATCGAGGCGCGGAGTCGTGGGCTTGCGGGCCGACGGTGATCGACTGGTTTTCGAGCAGGTCGCCGGATTTGAAGGTGAAGTAGTCCGGCACGCGGGAGGCCCAGACCTTGATCGTGTATTCGGCCTTCACGGGGACCGTGAACCCATTGGCCAGGTCGGGGAAGTCGCTCGCGGTGAAGACGAGGGACGGTGGCGGTTCGTCGGCGAGGGTCGAGCCGCCGCTGATGAGGCCGAGGCCGCAGATCAAGGGGGCGAGGGCGATGGGCCTGGGCATCGGCTGGGGCTCCGGGGAGGATCGGGGTGACGATCTGGGGTCATTCCGCGACGTTCGCCCCCCACCCCAACCCTCCCCCGCAAGGGGGGAGGGCTTTATTCAGGCTCCCTCCCCCCTTGCGGGGGAGGGTTGGGGTGGGGGGTATCATCGCACCACCAAGAAGCTTTCGAATGACCATGAGGGCTCGGGCTGGCGGCTTGCCGGGCGATGAGGGGCATGTTAAGACTGGAGTCCGGGGATTGCGAGCATAAACCGCGAGCATCGCCCCCGGTTTCGCCGACTCCTCTCTCCGGCCCTCCGCCCGCGCGCCCTCTCCCCGAAGCGCGGGTCATCCCGGGATCTCCGTTCTGCCCTCTCCGTCCGCAAAACCGCCGGGAGACTTCCTCCATGCTGGGCATCGTCCGACCTTCGACGAGGCTGAGGCCCGTGGCCCTGATCGCGGCCACGGCCCTGACCGTCTCGTCCGTCGTCCCGCTCTTCTCGGCCGACCTCCGGCCTGATTATCATCCGGCGGCCTACGCGATCAGGGGGGCGAAGGTCGTTCCGGTCGCGGGCGAGCCGATCGATGCCGGCACGGTGGTCGTCCGCGACGGCGTGATCGTCGACCTTGGCCCGGCCGATCGGGTCGAGGTCCCCTACGATGCCGAGGTCATCGAGGGCAAGGGGCTGGTCGTCTATCCCGGCTTCATCGACCTTTACACCACGTCGGGCCAGGCGGCCGGCGCGACGAGGTCGCTGACGGGCGAGGGTCGGTCGGTCAATTATACCGACTTCGCCCTGCCCCGGACCCCGGCCGACAATCGGAACGGGATCACGCCCGAATATGAGGTCGCTTCGGCGCTCGACATGGGCAGCCTGGCCGAGGAACGGCGGAAGCTCGGTTTCACCGACGTTTTGGTCGCCCCCGGCGGGTCGATCGCGACCGGTCAGAGCGCCCTGGTCGGGACCAGCGGACTGCCCCGGCGCGAGTCGGTCCTCAAGGCGCCGGTCGCCCTGCATATCGCCCTCCGGAGCCCGGCCGGCGGGATGGCCGGCGACGGTGACGACCACGATCACGGGCACGAGTTCGGCACCGCCGACACCGTCGGCCCGACCCAGACGCCCGGCACGCCGATCGCGCCGGCCCCTGGCACTCCCGCCACGCCGGCCGACCCTCCGGCCGGCCGGCGACGGGGCGGCGGCGGCCCGGCGGCCTATCCGACCTCGCTGATGGGGGTGGTCGCCCACCTCCGCCAGGCGATGCTCGACGCCGAGAACCACCACGAGCGGCTGGCCTATTACGAGCGGCTGGGCGGCCCTCGCCCGGCCCATGACCCGGCGCTCGACGCCCTCCACGCGGCCCGCACGAAGGCCCTACCCGTCTGGTGGGAGGCCAACACCCGCGACGAGATCCACCGGGCGCTCGACCTCGCCGAGGAGTTCGGCACCGACGCGGCGATCGTCGGCGGCCGGGAGGCGAACAAGGCCGTCGCCCGGCTCCGGTCGAAGGATATCCCGGTCATCCTCCGCCTCGACTTCCCCGAGGAGCCCAG
>JAJYDH010000546.1 GCA_021777685.1 Planctomycetota bacterium
GTCAAGGCCGAATACGACGCCCGGCACGCCCGGCTCGTCGAGGCCCGCGACGCCTTCGCCCGCCACCAGCTTCCCGCCCGCTTCGAGTCCTGGCTGAGGTCCGACCCCAGGATCGCCCGGCCTCGCTGGCTGACCCTCGAAGCCTCGGCCTTCACCTCGAAGGCCGGCGCGAAGTTCAAGGCTCTGCCCGACGGCTCTTACCTCGCTTCGGGGAATAACCCCGAGTCCGACGCCTACACCTTCGAGGCCCGCACGCCGCTCCGGGGGCTGACCGCCCTCCGGGTCGAGGCGCTGGCCGACAAGTCGATGGTCAAGGGCGGCCCCGGCCGCGCCTCGAACGGCAACTTCGCCCTGTCCGACCTGAAGGTCACCGCGACTCCCATCAACGGCGGCGAGCCCGTGCCCGTCAAGCTGGCCCGCCCCCGGGCGACCTTCGAGCAGAAGGGCCTGCCCGTCGCGGCGGCCCTCGACGACGACCCCCATTCCGCCTGGGCCGTCGACCCCCGGTTCGGCAAGGACCAGGCCGCCGTCTTCGAGTTCGACCCGCCCGTCGACTTCGAGGGCGGGGCCACGCTGACGGTCACCCTCGGCTTCGCCTGCAACACCGGCCACACCATCGGCCGCCCCCGGCTCTCGGTCACGACCGAGACGGGAAGCGTCCCCCTCGATGGCGAGCAGATGCCGCTCGCGAGCCTGGCGAAGCTCGAAGACGCCTTCAAGGCCGAAAACCGGACGCCCGAGCAGCGGGCCGCGCTCCTGGACCACTTCCGCAAGCTCGATCCCGAGATGGCCGCCCTCGACAGGGCCGTCCGCGACTCCGAGGCGAAGGCCCCGAAGCCCGAGTTGACGAAGGTCCTGATCGCCAGCGAGGGGGTCAAGCCGCTCCGGCTCCACTCGCAGGGGGCCGACTTCTTCGAGAAGACATTCCTCCTCAAGCGCGGCGACCTCGCCCAGAAGCAGGGCGAGATCGCCGCCGGGTTCTTGCAGGTGATCACCTCCGCGTCCGAGGGCGAGAGGCGCTGGGCGGCCTCGCCGCCGGCCGGCTCGAAGCTGTCGTATCGGAGGACGGCCCTGGCCCGGTGGATCACCGACGTCGACGGCGGCGCCGGGAACCTGCTGGCCCGGGTGATCGTCAACCGGCTCTGGCAGCACCACTTCGGCCGGGGCTTGGTCGCCACGCCCAGCGACTTCGGCACCCAGGGCGAGCGGCCCACGCATCCCGAGTTGCTCGACTTCCTCGCCGCCGAGCTGATCCGCGAAGGGTGGCGGCTCAAGCCGATCCATCGCTTGATACTCACCAGTGCCGCCTATCAGCAATCGGCCGCGTTCGACGAGTCGAAGGCGAAGCTCGACCCCGACAACAAGCTCCGCTGGAGGAACCCCCCGCGCAGGCTGGAGGCCGAGGCGATCCGCGACGCCATGCTCGCCGTCTCCGGCACGCTGGACGATCGTCCTTATGGCCCGGGAAGCCTCGACGATTCGATGAGGCGACGGTCCCTCTACTTCACCGTCAAGAGGAGCCACCTCATCCCGATCATGACCCTCTTCGACGCCCCCGACGCCCTGCAAGGGCTGGGGCAACGGGCCGCGACCACGGTCGCCCCGCAGGCGTTGGCCTTGCTGAACAACCCGCAAGTCCGAGGCTACGCCCAGGCCTTCGCCCGCCGGGTCCGGCCCTCCGATTCGACCTCGATCGACCAGGCCGTCGACCGCGCCTATCGCCTGGCCCTCGCCCGACCGCCGGCATCGGAAGAGATTTCGGAAGACCTCGCCTTCCTCAAGGACCAGGCCGAAGCCTACCGCGCCGCCGGCCACGCCGACGCCGAACAGGCCGCCCTGGCGGACTTCTGCCAGGCGCTGATGGGGCTGAACGAGTTCGTCTACGTCGAATGAGAGGGCTCTCGACATGGCCACCGTCGCCCGGCCCCGACCCTCGCCCGGCGTCGTCCTGGAAGGCGTGCCCTGGGCCGACTACGAGAGCCGGCTCCGGATCATCGGCGAACGCCATATCCGGGCGAACTACGATTCCGGGAGGATGGAACTCATCTCGCCGACGGGGCTGAGGTGGCCTGCGGTCCTGTCGTGCCTCCTCGACGGGATGGTCTACGTCCTGGTCGGTGAACTCGACATCCAGGTCGAGGGTGCCGACCCGGTGACACTGAAGCGACCCGACTTGAGAAAAGGGATCGAGCCGGACAAGCTTTATTTTTTCGGGGCCAACGCGGCGAAGGTCCGGGGAAACCGCGAGTTGGACCTGACCGTCGATCCGCCCCCCGAACTGATAGTCGAGTTCCAAGTCACCCACGGCGAGATCCCTCGTCTGCCGATCTTCGCTGTTCTGGGAATCCCCGAGGTCTGGCGGATCGATGACGACGAGAAAGTCCAGTTCCTCCACCTCCAGCCCGACGGGACTTACCAACCCCGGGATCACAGCCGGGCCTTCCCCGTCCTGTCCGTCGCCGAGGCCGCTCGGTTCCTGGAGCAGGGCCGCGGCAGCGATGAGACCGCCTGGATCAAGACCTTCCGGGCCTTCGTCCGGGAGGCCATCGTGCCCCGACGTCGGGCCGAGTCCGGCAATCGCTGAGGCCGGGTGATCGGACGTGTCCACTGTCATTCCCCGGCCGGGGTCGCGATAATAGGGCGATCCACCTTCCACGAGGCCAGCCATGCCCGAGCATCCCCACCTGATCGCCTCGCCCCACCGGGCGTTCCCCTCGCGCCGGGATTTCCTCCGCCGGACGGGCTCGGGGTTCGGGGCCCTGGCCCTGGCCGCGATGATGGAACAGCAGGCCCTGGCCGACGCGAGCAAGTTGCCGGTCAACCCGCTGGCGAGCCGGCCGGGGCATTTCCCCGCCAAGGCGAAGTCGGTCATCTGGCTGTTCATGAACGGCGGGCCGAGCCAGGTGGATACGTGGGACTACAAGCCCGAGCTGGCCAGGCGCGACGGGCAGGAGCTGAAGGGGTTCGACAAGGACACCGGGTTCTTCACCGACCAGGTCGGCCCCCTGATGAAGTCCCCCTTCAAGTTCGCCCAATACGGGCAGACGGGGACGTGGGCGTCGGAGATCTTCCCGAACCTGTCGAAGCATGTCGATGACATGGCGATGATGTATTCGTGCTACACGCACACGAATAATCATTCGCCCGCGCTCTTCGAGATCAACACGGGGATGAGCCGGATGGGCTTCCCGTGCGTCGGATCGTGGGTGACTTACGGGCTCGGCACCGAGAACCAGAACCTGCCGGCGTTCGTGGCGATGTACGACACCCTCGGCCGAGGGGTGCCGAAGGGGCACGCCCAGAACTGGGGCCCGGGGTTCCTGCCGGGCGTCTTCCAGGGCACGGCGCTCAACGCCCAGGGGGCGCCGATGGACAACCTCGATCGGGGCTCGGGCCGGACCGACGCCGAGCAGCGGGCCCAGATCGACCTCCTCAACCGGCTCAACCGCCGGCACCGCGAGCAGCACTCGCACGAGGCCGACCTCGCCGCCCGGATCGAGAGCTTCGAACTCGCTTATCGGATGCAGATGGCCGCGCCCGAGGCTTTGGACGTGAATCGCGAGCCGGAGTCGGTCCGGGCGATGTACGGGGTCGACGATAAGAGATGTGGTCACTTCGCGAAGCAATGCCTGATGGCCCGGCGGCTGGTCGAGCGGGGCGTGCGGTTCGTCCAGATCTACAGCGGCGGGATGGAGAACGAGCGGAGCTGGGACGGCCACGCCGACATCGCCAGGAACCACGCGGGCTTCGCCGGCGAGACCGATCAGCCGATCGCCGCGCTCTTGTCCGACCTCAAATCGAGCGGCCTGCTCGACTCGATCCTGGTCATCTGGAACGGCGAGTTCGGCCGCCTGCCGATCGTCCAGAAGGGGGGCACCGGGCGCGACCACAACCCGCACGCCTTCACCACCTGGATGGCCGGCGGCGGCGTCAAGCCCGGCGCCCGCCACGGCTCGACCGATGAGATCGGCCACAAGGCCGTGCAGGACCGCGTCAGCATCAACGACCTCCACGCCACGATCCTCCACCTGCTCGGGATCGATCACGAGAAGCTGACGTACCGATACAACGGCCGCGACTTCCGCCTGACCGACGTCGCCGGGCGGGTGGTCCGGGAGGTCGTGGGATAATTCACTTTTTTGGGACGGGTGAACAGGATCAAATCTGCCTCTCTCTCCCTCCGGG
>JAJYDH010000547.1 GCA_021777685.1 Planctomycetota bacterium
TCTGAACGCGAGGAACCAGGAGATCGCCATCGAGGTCGGGCCCGACCTGGGATCGGCGGAGGTCGACTCGGCGAAGGTGGCCGACATCCTGACGAACCTCGTCGTCAACGCGATCAAGTTCACCCCCGACGGCGGGACGATCGTCGTCGAGGCAGACGGCGAGGGGACCGATTTCGTCCGGTTCCGCGTGACCGACCAGGGGCGGGGGATCACCGAGGCCGACTGCTCGCACCTCTTCGAGCCGTTCTTCACCGGCAACGACACGATGCACCACTCCTCGGGCGAGTACCAGTACGGCAAGCGGGGGATGGGCCTCGGCCTCTGCCTGGTCAAGGCCTTCGTCGAGCTCCACGGCGGGACCGTCGCCGTCGACACCGCCCCCGGCCGGGGCTCGTCATTCCTCTTCACCCTCCCCCGCCACCACGCCGCAGGCAAGTCGGCTCGGGCGAGCTAGCCCGGACTGTAACCGTCCAGTTCGGCGGCGGCATGGGTTTCGCGACGTCGGACGACTCGACTCTCGACCTGGCTCTGCCACCGAGTATGCTGCGACCTCATGGCTTCCGACCTCGTCCCCTGGGCCACCGGGCGCACCGAATGTGGCCGGCCGCGTCGTGAACTCGACGCGGCCTCGGCGCGAATCGCCGTGTTACAGCGGATCACGAGCGGATGGCACACGTAGGGTAGGGCTTGCCCCAATACCGTTTGACGAGCCGTAAGATCAACGAAGAAGGGTCTTTCTGTCTCCCCTCTCCCTCTGGGAGAGGGGCCGGGGGTGAGGGGCGTCGCACTTCGAGTGGAGATCGAACAGGCGAATTTCCAACCCGGCCAGTCACACCACGTCCCTCACCCCAGCCCTCTCCCAGAGGGAGAGGGAGGCGGAAATGCCAGACGCCACCGGGGTTTACGGCTCGTCAAACGGTATTGGGGCTTGCCCTGCCGTCCTCGGCCCGCTCGGCAGGGCAGGCCCTACCAGTACTCCGTCAAGGCTTAAATGGTGGGCCGTCGGGTGCCACGGGTTGTACTCAACCCGTGCCGCAAGCCGCGTCTCTCGCACGGGTTCCGAGTACGGAACCGCGTGGCACCCGGGGCCTGCCCTGCCGTCCTCGGCCCGTTCGGCGGGGCAGGCCCGACCCTACCAGGAGCGACCGTGCGCTTCCTGAATGTGAACCGGTGTAGAAGCCCAGGTCCGAGGACTCCTTTCCCAGCTCGGGGCGGAATTCGTCGAATAGCTCGACTCCTCCTTCCGACGATCCACCGGGGGCGCCCAGGCCGGTCGTGAAGACGCCCACCGGGCGGTCAGCCGGGGCATCCCGGGCATCATCCCCTTCGCCTGCCGCCGGCGGTGCGGAGAGCGCCGAGCCCAGCTCATCGCCCAGGTCAGCCTTGTGCGAGCGGCGATAGCGGTCGCCCTTGGAGTCGTGGCCGCCGAAGTTGAAGATGCGCCCGTCGTGGACGACCAGGGCGAAGCGGCTCAGGATGGGGACCAGGGCCTGACGGACGGCGTCCTGTGAGGGCTCGTTGAGGGCGTGGAAGGGGACCTGGTCGTTGTTGAGGAACCGGGTCATGGCCCGCGCCGAGGCGAACGGCCGGGCCGCCCCCGGCAGTGCCCAGATCCCCGTGACGGTGGCGTTGACGGAGTGCGCGTGCTCTCTGACGAGCCTGCCGAATCGGTTCCGAATCCGACGATCCAAGTGACCGAAGTGATAGCCATGCCGACCCGGATTACCAAACCGGTCGCCCGTCCGCTCGTCGAATTCTTGTGACCTTGCTGATGCCGGGAGAGGGTTGGAGCGAGGGGCATGGCACGTCGACGAACGGTCGAACCGAGCATCTTTCACCGCGTCTGGACTCGCGAAGCCCTTCACCCCCGGCCCCTCTCCCAAAGGGAGAGGGGAGAAAGAAATGCTACTGTCGCAAGCCATTAGACTCATTCAACGGAAATGGGAGTTGACCCACCCTATCTGACTCCCTCCTGGAGAGGTCTCCAGCGGAAAAGATGGGTTGCCGGGCCGGGGTCATAAACCGGATGATGATCCGGTGAATCTCGGGCGACCGTCCGACCGGGCGGACGGGGCGCCCCCCTCTCGTCCCGACGTCGGGCCGGATGGACGTTCTCCCCGGCCGTTAGGTGACATCCATGCCCGCAGAGCGGAAGTATCGCACCGTCCTCCTGTTCGGGATGCCCGGCAGCGGGAAGGGGACTCAAGGCGCGGTGCTGGGCCAGCTCCCCGACCTGGTCCACATCTCCTGCGGCGATCTCTTCCGCAAGCTCCCCAAGTACGGCTCGCTCGGCAAGGAGATCGTCGACTTCACCTCGCAAGGGCTGCTCGTCCCCGACGACCTGACCGTGCGGATCTGGGAGCGGCACATCAAGATCCTGGAGATGCAGGAGTTCCTCCTCCCCCAGATCCACACCCTGATCCTCGACGGCCTCCCGCGCAACTACACGCAGGCCGAGCGGCTCGACCACATGCTCGACGTCGTGCAGATCTTCCACCTCAAGATCAACGACAACGCCAAGGCGATGGCCCGGCTCAAGTCGAGGGCCCTCCGCGAGAACCGGCTCGACGACATCAACGATGAGGTCATCAAGCGCCGGCTCGCGACCTATCACGACGAGACCTACCAGACCCTCAAGTTCTACGACCCCTCGCTGATCTACGACATCGACGCCGGCCAGCCTCCCCTGGACGTGCTTCGCGACATCATCGTCCGGATGTCGTTGCTCGACCACGAATGGCACGATCGGTTGAAAGACTGAGTCCAGGGTCATCCAGGAGAAGCGGTCCATGTCGATCCATCCACCGCCCGAGCCCGGCGAGATCGTCTCCCGGTCCGATTCGGCCGGTCCGCCGCACCGGCCGTACGTCGCGGACGGGGCGGCGATGCCCGAGCTGACGCCCTCAGCCGTGGTGCTGGGGGCGATCCTGGGGATCATCTTCGGGGCGTCGTCGCTCTACCTGGTCCTGCGGGTGGGGATGACGGTCTCGGCGTCGATCCCGGTCGCGGTCCTGTCGATCACGCTGTTCCGGTTCTTCTCGAAGGCGACCGGGACGCGGTCGGCGACGATCCTGGAGAACAACATCGTCCAGACGACGGGCTCGGCGGGGGAGTCGATCGCCTTCGGCGTCGGCGTGACGATGCCCGCCTTGATGATACTGGGCTACGACATGAAGGCCGTGCAGGTGATGCTGGTCGCGGCCCTGGGCGGGTTGCTCGGCATCCTGATGATGATCCCGCTCCGAAGGGCGTTCATCGTCAAGCAGCACGGCAGCCTGGCGTACCCCGAAGGGACGGCCTGCGCCAAGGTCCTGATCGTGGGAGAGCAGGGGGGTTCGAGCGCCAGGACCGTCTTCACCGGGTTCGGGATGGCGTTCGTCTATCAGGTGCTCATGGAAGCGTTCAAGCTCTGGGACCAGTACCCGGCGAAGAAGTTCGAGAAGTTCAAGGCGGCCGTGCTCGCCTGCGAGGTCTCGCCGATCTTGCTGGGCGTGGGCTACATCATCGGCCCGAGGATCGCCTCCGTCACGTTCGCGGGTGGCGTGCTGGCGTACCTCGTCCTGACGCCGACGATCTCGCTGTTCGGCTCGGGCGGGACCGCGCCGATCTTCCCGGGTACGAAGCCGGTCGGCGAGATGTCGGCCAAGGATATCCGCGACGCCTATATCCTGTATATTGGCGCGGGGGCGGTCGCGGCGGGCGGGGTCATCAGCCTCCTGCAGGCGCTGCCCCTGATCCTGGGCTCGATCAGGTCGGGGCTGGGGGACCTCGCGCGGTCGGGTCGCGACGGGCCGACCACCGCTCGGCGGACCGACCGCGACCTGCCGCTCTGGGTCGTCGGCGTCGGATCGACGGCGCTGGTCGCCGTGATCGCGGCGAGCGGGCTGTTCCCGGCCGAGGTCGACACGACCGGTCGGATCGTCGGCGCCCTGATGATCGCGCTGTTCGGGTTCCTGTTCGTCACCGTCTCGTCGAGGCTGACGGGCGAGATCGGCTCGTCCTCGAACCCGATCTCGGGCATGACCGTCGCCACGCTCCTGCTGACGTGCCTGGTCTTCGTCCTCATGGGTTGGGTTGGGACCGAATACCGGGTCGCCGCGCTCTCGATCGCCGGCATCGTCTGCGTGGCGGCGTCGAACGGCGGGACGACGTCGCAGGACCTCAAGACAGGGTATCTCAT
>JAJYDH010000047.1 GCA_021777685.1 Planctomycetota bacterium
TCTGAGCTGATCCGCGACTCGACCACCAAGCTATCGGGCGAGTCGGGCAAACACGGGATCGTGGTGTTGGTCCTGCTGGCGATCGTCTTCCTCGCGGTGGTCGTCGGCGTGATCGCGATCACCGAAAGCCAGAGGCGCATCCCCACCCAGTCGGCCAAGCATGTCCGGGGACGGCGGGTCTACGGCGGGACCAAGCAGTACCTCCCGCTAAAGGTGAACCAGGCCGGCGTCATGCCGATCATCTTCGCCTCCAGCCTGCTGATGTTCCCCTACTTCATCCTCAACGGGCTGAAGCAGGCGACGCAGACCTGGACCATCCCGAAGAAGATCGGCGATGTCATCCAGCCGATGTCCGTGCTCGAACAGATCAAGTACGGCCTGGGCTCGTTCTTCGACGCCGGGGCGGACGCCTTCCAGAGCCACGGCTACGTTTACACGCTATTCTACATCGTCCTGATCTACTTCTTCTGCTACTTCTGGACCGCTATCACCTTCAATCCGAAGGACATGGCGGAGAACCTGAAGGACTACGGCAGCTTCATCCGCGGCTACCGACCCGGTCGACGGACCGCGGATTACCTCGAGAAGGTGATGCTGCGGATCACCTACGTCGGCGCGGCGTTCCTCAGCCTGGTGGCGGTGATCCCCTCGCTGGTCTCGACCGGCCTGGGGGTGAACTACACGATCGCCTCGTTCCTGGGAGGGACCGGACTGCTGATCATCATCAGCGTCTGCCTCGACCTGGTCCAGAAGATCGACAGCCACCTCATCATGCGAAACTATACTGGCCTGGTGAGCAAGCGCTGAATTGAAGGGTTTTCCCGGGCCGCCTTCTCCGAGAATCGTGTCGTGATCAAGCTGAAAAGTCCCCGCGAGATAGCCCTGATGCGAGAAGCGGGGCGGGTCGTGGCGAAGGCGTTGGACCAGGTCCGACGTCTCGCCGTGCCCGGGGCGTGCACGGCGGAGATGGACGAGGCGGTCGCCGCGATCTTCCGCGAGCACGATGCCATCCCCCTCTTCCGGGGCTATCCGAACTCGACCAAGGGGAAGCCCCCGTTCCCCGCCAACATTTGCGCCAGCGTGAACGAGGCGGTGGTCCACGGGATTCCCAACCGCCGCCCCTTGAAGGAGGGTGACGTCGTCTCGGTCGACACAGGTTGCAAGATCAACGGGTGGTGCGGCGATGCCGCGGTGACGCTGGCGATCGGCGAGGTTCGCCCGGAGATCCAGAAGCTCCTCGACGTGACCTCGCAGACGCTCGACCTCTCCATCCGCGCCATGGCCCGGTGCCGGACCTGGTCCGAGGTGGCCTCCTTGATGGAGAAGTACGTCAAGAGCCAGGGGATGTACGTGGTCGAGAAGTTCGTCGGGCACGGGATCGGTCAGGACATGCACGAGGAGCCTCAGGTTCCCAACTTCGTGAGCAAGGCCCTCCGCAAGAATGACATCCGCCTGGAACCGGGGATCGTCCTGGCCATCGAACCGATGGTCGCCCTCGGGACCAAGAACGTCGCGACCCTCGACGACCACTGGACCGTCGTCACCAAGGACCGCCGCGCCAGCGCCCACTTCGAGCACACCGTGGCCATGACGCCCGAGGGCCCGCGGGTCCTGACCTTCCTGGACGACTAGACGAACTCGATCGCAATCGGAAAAAATGACCTCGACGGACTTGCGGTCGCTCGCCGGTCGGAGTATATTGGCCCAATTCGGCCACGGACCGGTCGCCCCGGGCCCGGATCGGCAAGAGACGTGTCGTGCGAGATTGCGAGGCGGGAGCCGCCGACCCGGGTCGGGTCGAGCGGAAGTCCCATCGCCTGGTTGACGTCGACGGGAAAGCGAGCGAGAGGCCGATGAAGATCCGATCGAGCGTGAAGCGCATCTGCGAGAGTTGCAAGATCGTCCGCCGCCGGGGCAAGGTGTACGTGATCTGCGAGAACCCCCGCCACAAGCAGCGGCAAGGCTGAAGCCCCGGCCTGCCCCACGGAGACTAGGACGGATGCCTCGTATTCTCGGTGTCGACATCCCGAACGACAAGCGAACGGTGATCTCGCTGCGGTACATCTACGGGATCGGGCCGTTCCTCGCCACGCAACTCTGCGAGCGGGCCTCGGTCGATCCCGACAAGCGTGCCCGCGAACTGACCGAGGACGATCTGGCCAAGCTGGCGACGCTGCTCGACAACGAGTACGTCGTCGAAGGGCAGCTCCGCCGCCAGGTCCAGCAGAACATCGCCCGGCTCCGCGACATCGGCTGCTATCGCGGCCTGCGGCACCGCAAGGGGCTCCCGGTCCACGGCCAGCGGACCCGGACCAACGCCCGGACCCGGAAGGGCCCGCGCAAGACGGTCGCCGGCAAGAAGGGCGTCAAGGAAATGCGCTGAGCCCGATCGGACGGATCGCCCGATCCTATCGCCCCGTCCGCCCGAGTCGCTCGGTCCCCTCGATGGGATGGGCCTCTTGAGGCGGGCGGATCGCGTTCTTTCGATGTTGGCCGCTCAAGAACCCGCACTCGATCCATCGACGGTACCCAGGGAGCATCGGACCCGTGGCCAAGGCCAAGAAGAGGAAGACTCGACGCAACGTCAGCCGTGCGGTGGTGCACATCAAGGCGACGTTCAATAATACCACGGTGACGATCACCGACCCCAACGGCGACGCCCTCTGCTGGGCCTCGTCGGGGACCGTCGGCTTCAAGGGGAGCCGCAAGAGCACCCCCTTCGCCGCCCAGCGGGCCGCCGAGACCGCCGCCGCGACGGCCACGAAGTACGGCGTCAAGGAGGTCGAGGTCAAGGTGAAAGGCCCCGGCTCGGGACGCGAGAGCGCCATCACCGCCCTTCAGGCCTCCGGCCTCTCGATCAAGGCCATCGAGGACGTCACCCCGCTGCCCCACAACGGCTGCCGCCCTCCCAAGAAGCGGCGCGTCTGATTCGACGCGGGGCGGTCGGCTCTCGGCGGTCAGCTTCGAGAGGATGGCCGGATTTCACCGCGATCATGAGCTGCATTCATCGGTTTTTTTGGCTGATCGCTGAAAGCTGACCGCTGACAGCGTTTTCGACACGAGGGATCATGGGACGCCACATCGGACCGGTCTGCCGGCTCTGCCGCCGCGAAGGCCTGAAGCTGTTCTTGAAGGGGACGCGCTGCGACACCCCGAAATGCGCCGTGGACCGTCGCGAGGGCGTGCCCGGCATGCACCAGTTCCGCCGGAGCAAGGCGAGCGAGTACTCGATCCGGCTCCGCGAGAAGCAGAAGGTCAAGCGGTACTACGGGATCTTCGAGCGGCAGTTCCGCAAGTACTTCGAGCTGGCCAGCCGCCGGCCCGGCAACACGGGCGACGCCCTGATGTCGCTCCTGGAGCGCCGGCTCGACAACGTGGTCACCCGGCTCGGCTTCGCGACCAGCCGGCCCCAGGCCCGGCAGATGATCACCCACGGCCACATCACCGTGAACGGCCGGAAGCTCGACATCCCGAGCTACCTGGTCCGTCCCGGCGATCAGATCCAGGTCAAGGACCGCGAGCATTCCCGCAAGCTGGCCGCCGCCAGCCTGGAGACCTCCGGGATGCCGCCCGTCCCCGATTGGCTCGACCGGACCGGCACCGAGCCGCCCGAAGGCCGCGTCTCCCGCCTCCCGGCGACCCAGGATATCTCCCTGCCGGTCACCCCGCAGTTGATCGTCGAACTCCTGAGCCGCTGATCTTACCACGAGCTTTCGGCGATCAGCGGTCAGCATTCAGCTGGACGAGACCCCGGCTCCGGTCCGGGATCGCCCGACGAGCGACGATCGCCCATCCGGCCTCCGGCTGATCGCTGAATGCCGACCGTTGACCGCTCTTTCCCCGGAGAACTCGCGCGATGCGCATCCGTTGGCGTGGCCTCGAACTTCCCAGCCGGGTCGTCTGCGCCCGCGATAAGCTGTCCGACACTTACGGCGAGTTCCACGTCGAGCCGTTCGAACGCGGGTTCGGCCACACCGTCGGCAACAGCCTGCGCCGGATCCTCCTGTCGAGCCTGGAGGGGAGCGCCGTCACCAAGATCAAGATCCAGGGGGTCCAGCACGAGTTCTCGTCGATCCCCGGGATGGTCGAGGACATCACCGACCTGGTGCTGAACCTCAAGGGCCTTGTGGTCAAGAACCACTCGGAGCAGAACCGGACGATCCGGATCGACCGCGACCGGAGGGGCGTCGTCACCGCCGCCGACATCCTCCACGATGAGTCGATCGAGATCATCAACCCGGACCACATCCTCTGCACCCTGACCGACGACGTCCCGTTCGTCCTCGAGATGTCGGTCGAGAACGGCCGCGGCTACCGGCCGGCCGCCGAGGGGCACACCGACGACCTGGAAGTCGGCGCGATCCCGATCGACGCCATCTTCAGCCCGGTGATCCGGGTCGAATACAAGGTCGAGAACACCCGCGTCGGCCAGCGGACCAACTACGACAAGCTGTTGCTCAAGATCTGGACGACCGGCACGCTCGGCCCCGAGATGGCGCTGGTCGAGGCGGCCAAGATCATGAGAAAGCACCTCAACCCGTTCGTCCAGTACTACGAGCCCGGCCCAGGCCTTCCGGCCGAGCCCGGCGGCCACGACGGCTTCCGCGACATGCCGCTGGACGCCGAACTGGAGCGGAAGTTGGGCATGAGCCTGGCCGAGCTGGAACTCTCCGTCCGGGCGACCAACTGCCTGGAGAGCGAGGGGATCACCACTGTCCGCGACCTGGTCAGCCGCAACGAGGACCAGCTCCTGACCGTCCGCAACTTCGGCGAGACTACCCTCAAGGAGGTCAAGGCGAAGCTCCACGAGATCGGCCTCGACCTGGGTATGGACGTCGTCGCTCATTGATCTTCGGCCTTTCCGGCCCCCTCTCCCGATAGGAGAGTGGGGGCCGGACATCCTCCAGAGCCCCCGAAAGAACCATGCGTCACCGAAAAGCCGGCCGCAAATTCAAGCGGTCCCCGTCGCACCGGCGGATGATGCTCCGCAACCTGGCCACCGCCCTGCTCGAGCACGGGCGGATCGAGACGACCCTGGCCAAGGCCAAGGAACTCCAGCCGTATGTCGAGAAGATCATCACGCTCGCCAAGGACGGCTGGGACCTGAACCGGTTCCGCCAGGTCCTCGCCGTGCTGACCAGCAAGAAGGTCGCCTTCGACCTCTTCCATGAGGTCGGCCCCCGCTTCAAGGGGCGTTCGGGCGGCTACACCCGGATTTACAAGCTCGCCAAGGTCCGTCAGGGCGACGCCGCGCCGATGGGCGTCATCTCCCTGCTCGGTGCCGACGAGGTGGTCAAGGCCCCGTCCCCCCGTCCCGCCGTCGCCCCCAGCGCGAACTGAGCCTTCGCACGCCGATCACATATCGAGAGACCTGAAATTTGAGACTTCAAATTTCAGGTCTCTTTTTCCTTGGGTCCTGCCTGGGAAAGGTCGGAACGTGAGCAATCAACACCACGACCCGGCATGCATCTTCTGCAAGATCGTCCGGGGCGACATCCCCTCGGCCAGGGTGCTGGAGACCGACCACGCGGTCGCCTTCCTCGACATCAATCCGGTGAACCGGGGCCACGTCCTGCTGGTTCCCAAGGCCCACCACGCGACCCTCGCCGACCTGCCCGACCACCTCGCCGCGGAGACGGCCTCGCTCGTCCCCCGGCTCGCCCGCGCGATCCAGGCCGCGACGGGCGCGGACGGACTCAACCTGGTCGTCAACAACGGCCAGGTCGCCGGCCAGACCGTCTTCCACGGCCACTGG
Source organism: Planctomycetota bacterium (assembly GCA_021777685.1). Lineage (GTDB taxonomy): Bacteria > Planctomycetota > Planctomycetia > Isosphaerales > Isosphaeraceae > Tundrisphaera. The sequence goes on from JAJYDH010000047.1 coordinate 5,756, forward strand.
CACCTGATCCCCCGATTCGTCGACGACCCGGTCAACTGGCCCTGGCCGCACGACGAGTATTCCGGGGACGAGCTGGGGCAGATGCAATTTCGGATCGAACGCGAGCTACGGGGCGGCTCCACTGATGGTTAGGCAACGGAGGATGTCCTACCGAAATGCAGCGACATTTCTTCGCCACCGCCAATGACTTGCTCGCCGTATTCGAGCGCATCGAAGCAAAGCGGAGCCTCACCTATACGCTCACTGGGCTGTTCCAGTCGCCCGTCCTCAAGTCTGTCCATTCCGGTGCGGCGATCCCAACCCTGCATGCACAGGCCCCAGCTCCGGGGGCCAACGCCGGCCATACCTACCTCGTCACACCTGCTAAAGAAGCTGTCATGGTTCGCGAGGTACCGCAGCGGACCGGCGGCGTCTTCTATGCAGTCGATCAACTCGCCAATCCCCTGAGCCTGACCCTCAAGCCGGGGGGCCTCTACCCGCCCAATGTACACCTGAATGGCCGTGTCGCCACGGCGTCCGATGCCGAAATTTCCTTGAGACTTTACCGTGCGTTCGCCTCGGAAGTTGGCAAGCTCTTTCGACGTGTCCAGTCTTTCTATCTCGGCCCAGAAGCCGAGGCATCTTGGTTGCTCGGAAAGCGACTGACTTGCGACTTGAATAGTCCCGCCGAATATGATTTGGCTCCATGACCGGCAGAATAACGCCGCGGCGCATCGTTGGGCCGGTGCGCAGAACTGTATCGAAGGCCGGATGTAAGATGGCATCCGGCCTTCTTCATGGCCCGCTCTATTTCGCATAGGCCATAGCCAGCAGGGCGTACGACGTCACCAGGTTCGGGTCGCCTTCCATGAACCGGTCGGCGGGGTTGACCCAGCTTCCGTCGGCGGCCTGCCGCTTGGCGAGGGCGGCGACGAGTTCGGACTTCCAGTCGTGGGCCTTGCCCTCGGCGTCGGTGAAGGTGGGCTTGCCGAGGAGCGTGAGGGCCTTGGCGAAGGTCTGGTAATAGTAGTAGAGGCCCTGCTGGCCCAACCCGGGGTTCTCGTCGAGAGTGTAGTGCCTGGCGATGTACTCGGAGGCCGCCTTGACGCGGGGGTCGTCGGGCTTGAGGCCGGCGTAGATCATGCTCTTGAGGCCGGCGTAGGTCATGCTGGCGTAGGAGCGGAGGCCGCCGTTGGCGTCGGTCGGCGGGACGGCCATGCTCACGCCGCCGGCGGCCGGGGTGTAGATGAAGCCGCCGTCGTTGACCTTGCCGGCCCAGGGCTGGTCGTTGAATTCGCCCTTGAGGTTCTGGCACCGGGAGATGAAGACGATCGCCTTCTTGAGGCTGGGGTCGTCGGCGGGCAGGCCGGTGTCCCGGAGCGCCTCCATGAAGAAGGAGGTGTTCGACAGGTCGGGCCGGCTCCGGCCGCCGTAGCCGGCGCCCCCGTAGAACGGGTCGTCCTGGCCCTTGTTCTCCCCCTCGTCCCATTGCAGGGTCTTGAGGTAAGCCTGCCCGGCCTTGATCTGGGCGTCGTATTGCCCCCTGGTGTTGGCCTCGTGGAAGGCCATGAGGGCGATCGAGGTCACGTAGTTCGAGTTCGGCCCCTCGGCCAGGCCGCCGCTCTTGGGCGAGATGAAGCCTTCGAGGTAGCTCAGCCCCTTCGTGATGGTCGGCTCGGCGGGGGTGGCCGCCTTCGAGCGGAGCAGGGCGGTCACGACCAGGCCGGTGATCCCCGGGCCCTTCTCGCCCGACCAGCTCCCGTCGGCCTTCTGGCGGGACTTGAGGAACGGCACCGCCTTCCTCGTCAGTTCGTCGGCGGTCGGTGCGGAGTCCGCCGCGAGGAGGTCCGATCCTCCGAGAGCGAAGGTCAGGCCCCCCACCGTCGCGGCCGTCTGACCGAGGAAGCGGCGCCGAGTGATCTGGTGCGACATGATGGCGTGGTCCCGGTTGTTGCGTCGATCGCCGAGCTTGAGGACCGCGTCCGATCCCCCCGACGAATTCATTATAACGGGGCCCGGCCGGCAACGCGCGTCTCCGCCGGCGCGAGTCTCGGCGTCGGAAGGCGGTTCCCTCTCCGGGCGGATTTCCGTCGATCGTCTTCCGCCGGCGTGTCCCCCGGTTATGCTGGATGTCCGCCGATCCCAGATATCCAGGGGGCCCCCGAATGCGTCCGTCCCCGATCTGCCTCGCCATCGTTCTGGCACTCGCCGGCCGGGCCGCGGCCCAGGTGCCGCCGTCGGTCGATTGGCCGGGGGTCGGCAACGACCCCGGCTGCATGCGTTACTCGTCGCTCGATCAGATCAACCGCGAGAACGTCTCCCGACTCAAGCCGGCCTGGACATACCACACGGGCGAGCTTGAGGGCCGCGCCGGGAAGACGATCGAATGCACGCCGATCGTCGTCGAGGGCGTGATGTACCTCACGACCGGATACCTCCGCGTGGTGGCGCTCGACGCGGCGACGGGCCGGGAACTCTGGCAGTTCGACCCCTTGAAGGACCACCCGTTCCCGCACCGGCCGGCGTCGGGCGGGGTGAATCGCGGCTGCGCGTTCTGGTCCGACGGCCGGCCCGGGGGCGAGCGGCGGATCATCCACGGGACGTCGGACGGGCGGCTGTTCTCGCTCGACGCGGCGACCGGCAAGCTCGACCCGAAGTTCGGCGAGGGGGGTATCCGCGACCTCCGCAGGGAACTCGACCCGAAGGTGTCGCGGCTCTCCTACGGCCCGACCTCGGCGCCGGTCGTCTGGAAGGGGACGATCATCGTCGGGTTCTCGTGCGACGAGGGGCCGGGCCTCGCCGCGCCCGGCGACATCCGGGCCTTCGACGTCCGGACCGGGGCGCAGGTCTGGCGGTTCCACACCGTCCCCCGGCCGGGCGAGGTCGGCAACGACACCTGGGCGGGCGATTCCTGGAAGGACCGGGGGGGCGCGAACGCCTGGGGCGGGCTGAGCGTCGACCCGGCCCGTGGGTTGGTCTTCGCGGGGCTCGGCTCGGCCTCGTTCGACTTCCACGGCGGCGACCGCCCGGGCGACAACCTGTTCGCCAACTGCACGGTCGCCCTCGACCTCGCGACGGGGAAGCGGGCCTGGCACTACCAGACGCTCCGCCATGACCTCTGGGACCACGACCTCCCGACCTATCCCAACCTCGTCACCGTCGTCCGCGACGGCCGGAAGGTCGACGCGGTCGCGCAGGTGACGAAGACCGGCTACGTGTTCCTGTTCGACCGGGAGACGGGCCGGCCCCTCTTCGAGATCAAGGACCAACCCGTCCCGCCCTCCGACGTCCCCGGCGAGCGGGCCTCGGCGACCCAGCCCGTGCCGGTCAGGCCGCCGCCCTTCGCCGCGCAGCACCTCGACGAGTCGAACGTGACCGACATCGGCCCGGCCAACCGGGCCTCGGTCCTGGAGCAGTTGAAGAAGGTCCGGGGCGGCCCGGCGTTCAACCCGCCGAGCGCCCGGGGGACGGTCGTCATCCCCGGCTACCACGGCGGGGCGAACTGGTCGGGGGCCTCGTTCGACCCGACCACCGGCCTGCTCTACGTCAACTCGAACAACGTGCCGAACATCCTCACGCTGTCCGAGACCAAGCCGGCCGAGCGCGCGAGTCGCGGGGCCTATGGGCACACCGGCTACACCCAGTTCCTCGACAAGGAAGGTTATCCCGCCATCAAGCCGCCCTGGGGGGTCCTGACCGCGATCGACCTCAACTCGGGCGAGTTCGCCTGGCAAGTCCCCCTGGGCGAGCACCCCGAGCTGACCGCCCGGGGCGTCCCCCGGACCGGCACCGAGACCTTCGGCGGCTCGATCGTCACGGCGGGCGGCCTGGTCTTCATCGCCGGGACCAAGGACGAGCGGCTCCACGCCTTCGACAAGCAGACCGGCAAATTGCTCTGGGAGCACGCCCTGCCGGCGGGCGGCTACGCCACCCCGTCGACCTACCGCGTGAACGGTCGGCAATACGTCGTCATCGCGGCGGGGGGCGCCGGGAAGCTCCGGACGAGGGCCGGCGACGCCTTCGTGGCGTTCAGCCTCCCCGAGTGAGCCTCCGGGCGCGAGTCCCCGGCCCGGTCACTTCGCCTTCTGCCCGCCGCCCGACGCCTGAAGGGGCGAGCTTCCGTCGACGCCGACAGACGGGTCGCCGGGCCGGAATCTCCGAGGTCGGCGACCTCTCGTCCGGAGACCGCTCGACGGAGACCGGGACCGGCAGCGACCCGGCCCTGCCCGGCTACGACCTGGCGACGGGGCTGGGCACCCCACTCGTCGGGGAGGACGTCGCGGGCCTCGGCGGGGTCCTCGGCCAGCCGATGACCCTGAGCCCGTCCACGCAGACGACCTGGCCGACGACCACGCCCATCTTCCGGTGGACCACGGTCCAGGGGGCGACCTCTTATCTCGTCACGGTCCAGGACACGACAACCAACACCTCCTTCCGGGCGACGGTCTACGAGCCGATGTACGTCGCCACGACCCCGCTGCCGACCGGCGACAACCTCACCTGGACCGTCGCGGCCGTCGACGTCTTGACGGAGCATCGGGTGGTCGACGGTCGTCCCTGAGAGCAAGGGGCCGCGTCGCGATCTGATCCCGTCGAACTGGGAATGAGCGACAGCCCGGACGCTCTTTCTGGCCCCCTCTCCCCTCGCGGGAGAGAGGGCCGGAGGCCGAAAGTCATTCACGATTCATGGCTCATTCCGCCGCGCGGACCTTCCTCGCGGGGCTCGCCGGAGACGAGCCCTTGCGACGTTCCGAGGCGTCCGGGACGGCTCAGCGACGCCGACCGACGGTGATCGGCAGGTCGAAACCGGCCCCCGGAGGGGGCAGGGGGGCGAGGTTTCGTCGCTCGGGGGGCAGGGGCATGCCCAGCTTGACGCAGAGGGAGTCGAACTCCTCGTCGGTCATGTCCGGCTCCGAAAACGAACCCATCATCCCGGCGAACGGCGGGATCGTGGCGGCGGCGGCGGGCGACTCGACCCGGGCCTGGCGTTGCGTCTGGCGCAGCTCCTTGAGGGCCCGGAAGAAGTTCCGCTCGGCGGCGGCCTCGTACTTCCGGGCGAGGGTCGCCTCCTTCGACGGGTCGAACATCGCCCGGCGGAGCGCCTCGTCCCGCAGTTTGGCGGCCTCATCGGGGCTGACGCCCTCGGGCGGGACGAACTCCGCGTCGACCTGGCGGACCCGCTCCGAGAGCGCCGCGGTCTGCTGGTCGGCCGCCCGTTCCATCCGGACCGAGTTGAGCGCCGCGAGTCGGGCCAGGGCCAGGCCGATCTCGCCCGAGGCGTCCGTCTCCTCGGCGAAGGCGGCCGACCGTCGCTCGACCTCGGCGGCGTCGGCCGAGGGCATGACCACGCCGGCACCGGTCAGGCCGTGCTTGAGGGCGTTGGCGCGGGACTTTTCCTTGCCCGCCTCGGTCTTCGGGCCGCTGGAGAGCTGGGCGTTCCGCCGGTTCGCCTGGATGCGGGCTTCGGAGCTGGCCATGAGCGTGGGCCTTTCGATGTGCGTCGAGGGGTGGGGAGGGTTCCGGTTCCGTCCTATAAATTCAGGTCGGAAGGCCCGCCGTTATTCCTGTTTTTCCCGAAACGTCGCGGATTTCGGCCGACCTGGCCGGAATGACCATCGGCGGGCTCCCCTCGACGCCTGGCGCCAGAATCGTCGATGCCTTCAGTTCTAAAAAAACACGTCTCCGATCTTCCTAGGAGATCGAAGGCTGGCCTAACATGGTTCACACATCCGGGCGAGGGGCCACCGTGCGTGGATTTCCCTCTCCGGCGTGCACCCTTCCGCTCGCGCCCTTGATCAAACTGGTTTCCGAGGTCCGGCTCAAGGGCGGTTCTGCCTCCCCACGCCTCGATTTTCCACAAGCCGATCCTTCATCCATGCCCGGCCCGTGGAGGACATTCGGGGAAGGGGGGGAGAAAGGCAATGGCATGAGAGTTCGTCAAGTTGCGATCGTCTGCCTTCTGACGGGGATGGTCATCGGCCTGGGAGGCTGCAACGGCCAGTCGGAGATCCCGCTGGCGAAGGTGCCGCCCCCCCCACCGGGGTTCGGAGAGCTTCCCAAGGCGGCCCCCGGGACCGTGGCCGGGAGCCCCGCCAATGCCATCGATCTGGTGAAGTAGCCGCTCGGGGCCTCGGCCGGGATCGGTCCTGATGGCCGACCGGATTCGCGGCCCGACGGCGCGGTCTCGTCATCCCTCATTGGGGAAGAGTCGTGACTTCCCCGAAGCCGTGTCGTCCGACCGGTCCGGCCCCCCGGGCCGATCGGCGACGAACCGTGGTCGATCCCTCCTCGCTCTTTCATCTCCTCTCAGTCCCAGGGGGCATCATGTTGATCTCTTCGGGCATCCCGGGCCGGCCCCGCCGCCTCGGCTTCACGCTGATCGAGCTGCTAGTCGTGATCGCGATCATCGCGGTGCTGATCGCCCTGCTCCTGCCGGCCGTCCAGGCGGCGCGCGAGGCGGCCCGCCGGAGCCAGTGCGTCAACAACCTGAAGCAGCTGGGCCTGGGCATCCAGAATTACCATTCGTCCGTCGGCTGCTTCCCGCCCGGCGGCACCAACGCGTCCACGACCGAGAAGTCGCCGGCCGGCGCCTGGGGCAACTGGAGCGCCCAGGCCATGATGCTCCCCTACATCGAGCAGGGGGCCGTCTACAATGCGATGAACTTCAACCTGGTCTGCCTGGGCGGGAGCAGTTACGACGGCTACCAGTCCAACACGACCGGGGTGACGACGCAGATCTCCGTCTTCCAGTGCCCCTCGGCCCTGCCTTTCACCGGCACCCTCTACGGGCGGCCCGCGCCCTACATCAACTACTTCGCCTCGGTCGGCTCCAGCATGAACCAGTACGGGGCGAATTGCAGCTTCGCGGGGATGACGGTCGGCTCGGCGGTGCCCAACGGCGTCTTCGCCGTGGGCGGCGTGCCGCTCGGCATCCGCGACGTCACCGACGGCACCTCCAACACCGTCGCCTTCGGCGAGTGGCGGTGCGGCGACAACAACAGCACCAAGCTCTCGATCCCGCAGGACGTGATCCGGGTCAGCGGCTATCCCACCGGCGCCAGCGCCGGCTCGCCCCTGCTGAACATGCCGCTGGGCGGGTCCGGGCTGAACACCTGGCTGGTCTCCTGCGCCGGGGCCGCCCCGGTCCCCGGGTCCTCGTCCAAACAGTGGAACAACCTGGGCAACTACTGGTGCCAGGGGCTCTTCGGCGACACGCTGGGCAACCTGCTGGCCCCGCCCAACAGCAACTATCCCAACTGTGCCGTCTACAGCTACGGCGGCGAGAACGACGGCAGCTACGGCAGCTACAGCCTGAGCAGCTACCACTCGGGCGGCGCCAACGTCGGGTTCGCCGACGGGTCGGTCCGGTTCCTCAAGTCGACGGTCAATCAGGTCACCCTCTGGGGGCTCGGCTCGCGGGCCCAGGGCGAAGTGATCAGCTCCGACTCGTATTGATCGGAGATCCGCCAACCTCGACGAGGCTCCGGCGTCGGCCCACCCTGTCCGGGCCGCGCCGGCGCCTCCGCGCGCCGGCGATCGGCTCGCAGGGCGGGGCAGGCCCCGCCGATCGGGCCGAGGACGGCAGGGCAGGCCCGACCCTAAGTGTGCGCCTTGGCTTTGCACTTTTTCTCTCGCCGCCGAGACAGCTTATGGATGTATAGTGGAAATAGGAGATCCGAGATATCAAATCCGAGATCTCTAATTTTCCTATCCTCCCAATAGTCCCATAAACAGCCTCAGCGACAAGCGTTTACATGCAAAGCCGTGCGCCCCGCTCGTGAACCGCCGCAATCCGAACTCACCTCGCCGGATGGTGCCACCATGCAGGAGACGTCCGAGCCCGCCCCGGGGACGTCCGAGAAGGCCGGCGCGAGCACGCCCTCCCGGAGGCGCCGGCTCGCGATCCGGGCGATCAAGGCCCTGCTCGTCCTGGCGGCCCTCTGGCTGCTGGCGGCCTACGTGATCCTCCCGGCCCTCTGGAGGCACTTCGAGCACCAGCCGGCGATGGAGGACGCCCCGAAGACCAGCCTCACGGCCCAGGGCATCCCCGGCGACCCGCTCAACGTCGCCCTGATCGGCGGCGAGGAGTCGCTGGTCCGCGCCCTGCTCGGCTCGGGGTGGAAGCCGGCCGACCCGATCACGCTGAGGTCGAGCGCCCGGATCGTCGACAGCGTCCTCCTGAACAAGCCCTACGCCGACGCCCCGGTGAGCAACCTGTTCGTCTTCGGGCGGAAGCAGGATCTCGCCTTCGAGAAGGCCGAGGGCAAGAGCGCCCGCCACCGCCACCACGTCCGGTTCTGGAAGTCGGACGACCTGGGCCGGGGCGGGGTGCCGCTCTGGATCGGGGCGGTGACGTTCGACCGGAGCGTGGGATTCAGCCACCTGACCGGCCAGGTCACCCACCACATCGGCCCGGACATCGACGCCGAGCGCGACGGCCTGATTGGCGCCCTCCGCGCGGGGGGATGGCTGACGGAGCTGTTCCAGGTGACGGGCGTCGGGGCGACCCTCGTGGGGCGCAACGGCGGCGGCGACCGCTACGACACCGACGGCGAGCTGACCGTCGGCGTGCTCGCCCCGGGCGGGTCGAGGGACGATCGCCCCGAGAGGCTGGAGAACCCCGTCGCCGTCCGGCTCAAGGAACAGCTCTGGACGGCGATCCGTCCCGTACTCCGGTCGCTGCCCGGCCCGTGACAAGGAACAGGCCGGGAATAACTTCCCGGTTTCGCCTTCACCCCGGACTCGATGGGTGGCCGGCGCCAAAGCGACAGCGTGCCCGTCGTCGAGCCGATCCCGATACCGGATGCCGACGCCCGCGCCCGGGGCGAGCCCCTCGAAGTCCCCGCCGTCCGAGGGCCTCAACGCGATCGATCCCGGCCCTCCCTCCAGGACGAACGCGACCGATCGCCGGCCGGGCGCCCAGACCCGGAAACGGAACCCCCTCGCCCGGGATCACCCCCGAGCCGACTCCGGGCCGACGGCCTCGCCGGGCCGTCCGCGCTTTCCTCGCCATCTCCTCGACTCCCCGCAACGACACCCTCGCCGGCCCGATCGCGAGACGCGAACGGACCCCGTGCTTACAAGACTCGGGCCGCGGGCCATCTCCGGGCCGCGATTCCGGGAGAGCCCGTGCCGAAAGGCCGCCGGCCTGGTAGCCTGGGGATCAACTGTTGACGAGTCGCGAGGATCGAATCCCATGAGAGCCCGGATCATGAAGACGGTCAAGCTGGCGGCCCTCCTTGGCCTGATGCTCGCCCCGGCCAAAGCAGCCGAGGACGGCCCCGGCCGTCCCAACGTCGTCCTGATGATCGCCGACGACATGGCCTGGGACGATTCCGGGGCGTTCGGCAACCCGAAGATCAGGACGCCGAATATCGACAGGCTGGCGCGCGAGGGCCTGCGGTTCGACCGGGCCTTCATCACGGCCAGCTCGTGCAGCCCCAGCCGATCCAGCCTGATCACCGGCCGATACCCGCACGAGACCGACGCCGAGGAGTTGCACTGGCCGCTCCCGCCCGGCCAGATCACGTTCGTCGAGAAGCTCAAGGCCGCCGGCTACTGGACGGCCGCCGCCGGCAAGTGGCACCTGGGCAACGCCGTCAAGAACCGGTTCGACCTCGTCCGCGATGCCAACGCCGCCGGCTTCCAGCTCGCGACCGGCAAGGGCGCCCGGGCCTCGATGACCGCCGAGGGCTCGAGCGCGGCCCAGGCCGGCTGCGACCAGTGGGTGCCCGTCCTCCGCGACCGCCCGAAGGACAGGCCGTTCTTCCTCTGGCTGGCCGCCTTCGACCCGCACCGCGACTACCAGCCGGGGACGATCGCCCGGCCGCACCGCCCCGAGGAAGTCGTCGTCCCGCCCTACCTGCCCGACACGCCCGAGGTCCGTGCCGACCTGGCCCTGTACTACGACGAGATCGCCCGGCTCGACCGCCACGTCGGCGAGGTCCTGGCCGAGCTGGACCGCCAGGGGGTCGCCGGGAACACGCTGGTCCTCTTCCTCAGCGACAACGGCCGGCCGTTCCCCCGGTGCAAGACGACGCTCTACGACTCCGGGATCAGGACCCCCCTGATCGCCCGCTGGCCCGGCCGGATCGGGCCCGGCGGCCGGACTTCGAGCCTGGTCAGCACCGTCGACCTCGCCCCGACGATCCTCGGGCTGGCCGGGATCGAGCCGGGCCCGACGATCCAGGGCAAGGACATCGCGCCGATCTTCAAGGACCCGAAGGCGAAGGTCCGCGACCTGATCTTCGCCGAGCGGAACTGGCACGACTTCGCCTCGCACGGCCGGGCGGCCCGCTCGGAGCGGCTCAAGTACATCCGGAACGACGACGCCGACCGGCCCCTGACGCCCCCCGCCGACGCGGTCCGGAGCCCGACCTTCCTGGCCATGCGCCGGCTCCGCGACGAGGGCAAGCTGACCCCGATCCAGCGGGCCTGCTTCACCAGCCCCCGCCCCGCCGAGGAGCTTTACGACCTCGACGCCGACCCCAACGAGACCGTCAACCTGGCCGGCGACCCGAAGCACGCCGATGACCTGGCCAGGATGAGGCAAGCCCTGGTCGTCTGGACCCGCCAGACCGCGGACGTCCTCCCCGAGAAGCTCAGCCCCGACGAATTCGACCGCGAGACCGGCGACCCGCTGCCCAACCGGGCCCGCCCCCGGCCGGCCAAATCCACCGCGAGGAGCACCGCCTCCCCGAGACCTTGAGGGGCGAACCGGCGTCCGACTGGACGGACGCCGCCCTCCGCTTTTGGCCCGGACAATGGGGTCCACCACCCCGGGCCGGGGGTGTGGATCGGCCGATCGCCTGCTAGACTATTGACCATCGCCCGTTTCCGGTGAAACGGCCCAGGACACCCGGCGGCGTCGTGCCATGCTCGCGAAGCTCTCGTCGTACACGCTCGTCGGCATCGACGCGGCGACGGTCGAAGTCGAGGTGGACGTCTCGGCGGCTTCGATGCCGAAGACGGTCCTGGTCGGCCTGGCCGAGACGGCCGTCCGGGAGAGCACCCACCGGGTCGAGCGGGCGCTGGTCAACTCCGGGTATCGCCGGCCGATCGACCGGGTCGTCATCAACCTGGCCCCCGCCGACCTGAAGAAAGACGCGGGCGGCTTCGACCTGCCGATCGCGCTGGGGATGCTCCTGGGCAGCGGCCAGGTGGCGTTCGAGCGGAAGGGAGACTTCGCCGTCGTGGGGGAGCTGGCCCTCACCGGCGAGACCCGTCCGATCAAGGGGGTCCTGGCGATGGCCCTCGCCGCCGCCGAGGAGCGCAAGGCCGGCCTGCTCGTCCCGACGGCCAACGCCGCCGAGGCCGCCGTGGTCGAGGGGATCGACGTCTATCCGATCGGCAGCCTCGCCGAGGCCGTGGGGTTCCTCTCCGGCCAGGTCGACTTCGAGCCCAAGGCGGTCGACCTCGCCGAGGTCTTCGAGCGCCACGCCCATTACGAGGAAGACTTCTCCGACGTCAAGGGGCAGGACTACGCCAAGCGGGCCCTGGTGATCGCGGCGGCGGGATCGCATAACGTCCTGATGATCGGACCTCCGGGGACCGGCAAGACCCTGCTGGCCCGCCGGCTGGTCACGATCATGCCCGCCCTCACCCCCGCCGAGAGCCTGGAAACCACCCGGATCTACAGCGCGATGGGCCTGCTCAAGGCCGGCCAGCCCCTCATGGCCGTCCGCCCGTTCCGCCACCCCCACCACTCGGTCAGCGACGCCGGGCTCGTCGGCGGCGGGAGCACCCCCCAGCCGGGAGAGATATCGCTCTCGCACAAGGGAATTCTGTTCCTCGACGAGCTGCCCGAGTTCAACCGGAAGACGCTGGAGGTCCTCCGTCAGCCGCTCGAAGACGGCCAGGTGACGATCAGCCGGGCGCTCCGGAGCACGACCTTCCCCGCCGAGTTCGTGCTGGTCGCCGCGATGAACCCGTGCCCGTGCGGGTATCGGTCGGACCCGCGCCGGGCGTGTACATGCTCGCCGCCGCAGGTCGAGAAGTACCTGAGCCGGATCTCCGGGCCGCTGCTCGACCGGATCGACCTCCACGTCGAGGTCCCCGCCGTCCCGTTCGCGCAGCTCGCCGAGGCGCCCCCCGGGCCGACCTCGGCCGAGCTGCTGGGCGACGTCCTCAAGGCCCGAGCCCGCCAGTCCGACCGGTTCGGCAAGTCCGGGCCGGGCGTGAACGGGCGGATGACCCCCCGGCAGGTCCGCAAGTACTGCTCGCTCAAGCCCGAATGTTCCAGCCTGCTCAAGGGGGCGATGGAAGAACTGGGGCTCTCGGCGCGTGCCCATGATAAGGTCCTCCGGGTCGCCCGGACGATGGCCGACCTCGAAGGCTCCGAGGCGATCCAGCCGCAGAACATCGCCGAGGCCGTCGGCTTCCGCTCGCTCGACCGCGGCGTCTGGGCGTAACCATCCATCGAGAGGGGGGATGATGGCCACCGCGACGATCCTCGAAGCGTTCTCGACGATCGAAAACCTACTTGATGCGCTCGGTGGAATCTCGCCAGGTCGAGTTCGCCTCCATCCCCCGCCCGGGATGGCCACGGAAGCCGACTTGATCGCCTTCAACGCACGAAAGGAAACGCTCTGCGAGTTGGTCGAAGGCGTCCTGGTGGAGAAGGGGATGAGTTATCGCGAATCGATGCTGGCTGTGGCATTGACGGCTTACCTCAGAGTGTTCGTGATCGCGGGAAACCTGGGAATCGTCACGACCGGTGGCGGGATGATGCGGCTTTTCCCCGGGCTGGTTCGCATGCCGGATGTCGCCTTCGCCTCCTGGGACCGAATCCCCGGCCGACGTGTCCCGACCGAGCCGATCGCCGAGTTCGCCCCCGACCTGGCCGTCGAGGTCTTGAGCCCGAGCAACACGCCCGCCGAGATGGCCCGCAAACGTCGCGAATACTTCCAGGCGGGCGTCCGGCTGGTCTGGGAGGTCAACCCGAAGGCACGGACGGTCGCCGTCTTCGACTCGCCCGAGCGATCGACACCACACGGACGTTGGACGGGGGTGATGTCCTGCCCGGCTTCGTCCTGCCCCTTTCCGACCTCTTCGGGGAGTTGGATCGTCGCGGGGCCCGAGCTGCCGAGAAATCTTGAACGTTGAACGTCCCCCTTCCCGCTCGCGGCCGATTCCGCACGGACGGCAGGGCAAGCCCTACACTACGGGAATGGGAGAATCCCCGGCCGCTCGCCGCCCGGATTGCCGGCCGGAGCCCCCTTGTGGGGGGGTCCGGGGCCGGCTAGCTTCTCGTTGATGCCTCCCCGAAAGCCGGCCCCCGAGGCCGGCCGTTCCCGTTTTCGACCGCCCGACTCTTATCGAACCAGGAGAGAGAACCCGATGCGCATCCGTAGCCTCGCCCTCGCCACGACGGTGGCCGGCGCCCTCGTCGCCTCGACGTTCAGCGTCTCGGCCCAGCATGCCGACACGAAGATGGCCGACGCCACCAGGGCCGTCTGCGTGTTCATCCCGACCAAGTCGGGCGCCGGGGTCTCCGGCCATGTCACCTTCACCAAGGTCGACAAGGGGACCCGCGTCCAGGCCGAGATCACCGGGCTGGCCCCCGGCAAGCATGGCTTCCACATCCACGAGTTCGGCGACGCCAGCTCGCCCGACGGCAAGGCCGCCGGCGGCCACTTCAACCCCAAGGGCGCCACCCACGGCGACCCCTCCAAGACCGCCCCGCGCCACCTCGGCGACCTCGGCAACATCGAGGCCGACGCCTCGGGCAAGGCCACCTATGACATGGTCGACCCCGACCTGCCGCTCTCCGGCCCGATGTCGATCCTCGGCCACGGCGTCGTGATCCACGAGAAGGCCGACGACTTCGGCCAGCCGGTCGGCAACGCCGGCGGGCGCGTCGCCGTGGGCGTCATCGGCGTCGCGAAGGGGAATTGAAGATCGGACCATCCCCGTAGCGACTGTGTTCAAAAATCGGGATTCTTGACTGCTCATCTTGGCGGAAAACCCCGGTTTTTGAACACTGTCGCCTGGGTCCTTCGGACATACGAGGGTAGGACTTGTCCCAATACCGTTGAATTAATCCAATGGCTTGCGCCAGAGGCATTTCTGTCTCCCCTCTCCCTCTGGGAGAGGGGCCGGGGGTGAGGGGCGTCGCGGGACCAGACGGGACGGAAAAAGCTCTTTTCGACCGTTCGTCGACGTGCCACGCCCCTCACCCCAACCCTCTCCCAGAGGGAGAGGGAGCCAGAAAAGCCTTCGCGAACCAGGTTTAGGCTC
>JAJYDH010000048.1 GCA_021777685.1 Planctomycetota bacterium
CGCCGCTCCTTGCGACGCTGGTGACGACGGTCGAGTGGACCGCGGACGGGCAGGACGTGATGGCGGTCGTGGTGCCAACGCCGCGGGAGCCGGAGCCGAAGAAGCCGGTCATCGAGACGGGCCCGGCCCTCGAAGCGATCCCGCCGACGACGAACCCGCCCTCGACGGTGCCGGACGCCTCGCCGCTCCCCGACACCCCCCCGCCCCCGCCGACCCCTTATGTCCCGCCCGGGCCGGTCGGCGCCCGGAATCGTGGTAGGCTCCGCTGATCCGGCCGGGGCCCGATCCGCTCAACGCTGGAGGACCCCCCGGCCGAGCGCGGCGGGGTCGCGGGCGATCTTCTCGGCGAACACGCCGAGATACTTGACGACGGGCCGGGCGAGGGCGATCACCTCGTTCGCCGAGGCGGCCACCTTGCTCAGGTTGTCGAACAGGTCGGGGTTGGTGACGAGCCTTTGCAGGCTCCCGTTGGGGTTGAGGTGCCCCTTGCCGTCCGAGAGGCTGCTGGTCAGCAGGTTGACGTTGCCGGTGATCCGGTTGAGCCAGTACATCGACTGGCCGATGTTGGTCGTCGGGCTCCCCTTGCCGGCCGGGGCGCCGAGGTCGAGCAGGACGGGACGGATCTCGGTCAGGCCCGCGTCGAGCTTGGCCGTGACCGTCGCCAGGCGCTCGGTGGTCAGCTTGAGCTTGGCGACGGTCTCGGCGTCGAACGCGGCGGAGAGCTTGTCGCTGAACTGGCGGATGTTGGTGATGGCGGGCTTGAGGTCGGCCTCGTTCTCGGCGAGCACCCGGTCGATCCCCTTGGCGGCCTTCGAGATATTCTTGCCGGTGTCGTCGATCGTCGCGAGGAACTCGTCGAGGTGGTCGGCCTTCCTGGCGACGACGGCGAAGCCGTTGGCGGCGGCCTCGATGGCGTTCAGCGTGCCTCCCACCTTCTCGAACGCGGCCGTGGCGGCGGCCAGGGCCTTGGAGGGGTCGGGCGTGACGTCGCCGACGATCTCGGGGGCCGTCTCCGGGGTCGCTCCGAGCGTGAGGACCTCGGTACTCGTCCCGGGCAGCATGTCGATGCCGACGTCGCCGATCAGGGACCGGCTGATCCTCGCGACCGAGTCCTTCTTGATCTTGTACTTCCGCTCCAGCGAGAGGACGACGATCACGCCGTCGGGCATGTTGGGACGGTCGTCGAAGTTGATCGAGAGGACCTCGCCGACCCTGATCCCGCTCTTACGGACGGTGATCCCCTCGGCGACGCCGGGCGCCTCGCTGTAGCGGACCTTGACGAAGGCGTGGTCGCGGAAGAGCGAGGGGGATTCGCCGAACCAGACGATCAGCATCGTCAGCACCAGGCCGGCCGCGATGACGAACAGCCCGATCCGGAATTGCATGTCTCGCTCGTTCATCGCCGGCCTCGTCGGGAGCTTCGCGGGCCGGGAGATGGCCGTCCCGCTGGTTTTGTCGGCATCGGGGGAATGCAAACGGACGCGGACGAGGGGAAGAACGCGGGTCCCGGGCCGGGGCCGGTCGGTCACTCGCGCCCCTGGCTCAGCTCGCGGAGACGTTCGCCGGCCTCGCCCAGGACGAACTGGCGGACCCGATCGTCGGGGTTCCGCTCCAGGTCGTCGGGCGGGCCGTCGTAGATCATCTGGGGCTCGTCGGGCCGGAGCCTCGGGAGCGGGTAGAGCATGACCACGCGGTCGGCCACCTTGGCGACCGTCTTCATCTCGTGCGTGACGACCACGCTCGTCGCCTTCTTGGCGCTCTGGGTCTGGAGGATCAGCTCGTTGATGACGTCGGTCATGATCGGGTCGAGGCCGGTGGTCGGCTCGTCGTAGAGCATGACCTCGGGGTCGAGCGCCAGCGCGCGGGCCAGGCCGACCCGCTTGCGCTGCCCGCCGGAGAGCTCGGCCGGCTTCTTGTGCTCCAGTCCCAGCGGCAGGCCGACCTCCTGGAGCCGCTCGGCGACGACCTTCTCCAGCGTCTCGCGGTCGAACAGGTTGTGCTCGCGAGGGCCGAAGGCCACGTTGTCGAAGATCGTCAGGCTGTCGAAGAGGGCGGCCATCTGGAACACGAAGCCGAAACGGAGCCGGACGCCGACCATCTCCCGCTCGTCGAGCGAGGCGAGGTCGCGGCCGTCGAACCGGACGACCCCCTCGGTCGGGCGGAGCAGGCCGATCATCAGCTTGAGCATGACCGTCTTGCCGCAGCCGCTCTCGCCGATGATGCAGAGCGACTGCCCGCGCTCGATCTTCAGGTCGATGTCGCGGAGGATCGTCTGCTGGCGGAACCGCATGGTCACGCCCTCCAGCTCGATGATCGGCACGCCGGCGCCCCGGACGGGGGCCGCGCCGTCCTCCGTGGCGGGCTCGGTCATAGGAGGCCCGCCGTATCGGGCCAGATGGCGTAATAGGCCGTGTTCCAACCGATCCCGATGACGAAGTCCAGGAACAGGATCGCGATGAACGAGTAGACGAACGCCTCGGTCGCCGCCTTGCCCACCCCCTCGGCCCCCGCCTTCGAGTGGAACCCCCGGTGGCAACTGATCAGCGCGATCGCCGCGCCGAAGAAATAGCTCTTGAAGACCCCCGCGAGGAGATCCAGCGATCCGACATACTGCCGCGAGTGGTACCAGTAGTAGAACGAGTCGACCTTCAGGAGCTGGGTGCTGACCACCGCCCCGCCGATCACGCCCATGAAGTCGCCCATCAGGGTCAGCAGTGGGATCAGCAGGACGCAGGAGAGGAACCGGGGCACGACCAGGTAATTGACCGGGTTGGTCCCCAGCGCCGAGAGGGCGTCGATCTGCTCGGTGACGCGCATCGTGCCCAGCTCGGCCGCCATCGACGAGCCGACCCGGCCGGCGAGCATGGTCGCCGCCAGGACCGGGCCCAGCTCCTTGACCAGCGAGATGTTGATGACCGAACCGAGCCGGGTGGCGAGGCCCATCATCTTGAACTGGCTGTGCGCCTGGACCGCCAGGACCATGCCGATGAACGTCCCCGTGATGGCGACGACGGGCATGCTCTGGACGCCGATGGCGTAGAAGTTGGGGACCAGGACCGACCAGCGAGGCCGCCGGGAGAACAGCCAGGAGACCGTGAGGCCGGAAAACTGGGCGAGCAGCCCGATCTCCTCGACCGCGTGGAAGATCTGCTCGCCAAGCCGGTGGACCGGCGACGGGCTCGACGCGAGCCCGGACGCCTCGGGAGCGGTGGCGGGAAGCGGGGCGACGGCCATCCGGCTTTGCTCCTTCTGGGCCCCTCACGGTCGTCGTCGAACGATCCAAAGGGATCGGCCGATCAGGTAAGATAGGGGCCGCAACCCGTCCTTGGGGATCGACGTTATTTTTGCGATTCTCCGGAAAAAGACAACCCCGACCGGAGCGGGAGGTGGACGAGAGCCCAAAGCGCGTGCTGGGACGGGTGTCAGGCGGAGCCCGCGACGGGGCCATCGCGGTCTTCCGCCGGTGCTCCGGCCTCGAAGATCCCGATCTTGCGGAACTTCTCATAGCGCCGCTGGAGCAACTCCTCGCGGGGCAGATCGGCCAACTCTCGGAGAGATTTGATCAGATACGACTTGACCGCCGAGGCCATGCTCCGATGGTCCCGATGGGCGCCGCCAAGCGGCTCGGGGATGACGTCGTCGATGATCCCGAACCGGAGCAGGTCCTTGCCGGTGAACTTGAGCGCCTCGGCCGCCCTCGGCGCGTGCTCGGCCCCCTTCCAGAGGATCGTGGCGCACCCTTCGGGGCTGATGACCGAGTAGTAGGAGTGTTCGAGCATCGCGATCCGGTCGCCCAGGCCGATCCCCAGGGCCCCCCCGGAGCCCCCTTCGCCGATCACCAGGCAGATGATGGGGGTGTCGATCCGGCTCATGGCCATCAGCGCCTCGGCGATGGCCAGGGCCTGACCGCGCTCCTCGGCGGCGATCCCCGGGTAGGCGCCCGGGGTGTCGATGAAGGCGACGATCGGCAGTCGGAACTTGGCCGCCATCTTCATCTTGAGGATCGCCTTGCGGTATCCCTCGGGGTGGGCGCAGCCGAAGTTGCACGCGGTCCGCTCGGCCAGGCTCCGCCCCTTCTGGTGGCCGACGAACATCACCTTCTCGTCGCCGAGATGGGCGAAGCCGGTGACGATCGCGCTGTCGTCGCCGATCGCCCGGTCGCCGTGCAGCTCGACGAAGCGGTCGAAGACCAGTTCCAGGTAGTCCCGCGACTGGGGTCGATTCTGGTGGCGGGAGACCCGGACGGTCTGCCACGGGTCGAGGTTAGCGAAGATCGTCCGCTTCAGGTTCGCCAGCTCGCGGCGCATCCTGCGGATCGACTCGCCGGAGAGCGTCGCGGCCTCGGTGCCCGCCTTCTGGTTGGCGTAGAGCGTCTCCATCTCGGCGAGGCGGGATTCCAGCTCGTAGATCGGGGTTTCGAAGGGGAGGCGAATTTCGCTGGCGCTCGACATGGGCCACCAATATCCTGGCTTCGATCCGTCCTCGTCCATCACGGGGGATCGAGGGGCGGCCTACTCGAAGTCTCGTTTCGGGTTGGGGTCCGGGTCGCCCTGGAAGATCCGGATCTTGGCGAACCGGCTGAGGAATTCGTGGAGGTTCTGGGGGCGGTCCCCGGCCTTCTTGCGGATCATGTGCATGACCAGCTCGGCGAACTCCTTGGTGATCTCCTTGTTGAACACGATGGGCGAGACCGGGGCCTCGCGGATGTGCTTGTTCAGGAGCTCGTTCTCGGAGTTCGCGCGGAACGGCTGGCGACCGCAGGCCAATTCATAGCAAGTGATCCCGAAGCTGTAAACATCGCAGGTCGGGGCCGGCGACTCGCAGCGGATCTGCTCGGGCGACATGTAGCTCTTGGTGCCCTGACGGGGGACCTTCATCCCCAGGAGCTTGCCGAACCCCGAGATCGGCCGGCGAGTCAGCGTGTAGTCGATCACGCGGACCTCGCCGGTCTTGTTGCACATGATATTTTCGGGCTTCACGTCCCGGTGAATCCAGTTCTTGTCGTGCATGTACGCCAGCCCGGCCGCCGCCTGGCTGATGATCCGATGCATGCTGCCCCGGAGGATCGGGAAGTCCTTCGGCCGGTGGAGGGCGAGCCGGAGCTGGAAGCCCGGGAAGTAATCCATCACGAAGTAGGGCTGCTCTCGGTCCTTGACGTAATGATGGACCTTGATCAGGTTCGGATGGTGCAACTCCTGGCCGAGCTTCGCCTCGAACTCGAATGACCTCCGCTCGGCGGCGTCCACGCCCCGCGAGGCGAGCAGTTGCTTGACGGCGAACCGGCGGTTGCTGGCCTCGTGAAGGACCTCCATCACGATCGAGGTCGAGCCGGGATAGATCGTCCGGATGTACTTGTAGTCACCGATCCGTTCTTCGTTGGTCGTGTTCGTCGCCACGGATCGGACTCCCGGTTGCGATGCAAGGCGATGCGGTGTGTGTCCCGGCCGGGTCGATGCGAGGTGTCGGCACGATCAGCGGATCGGGATGGCCCGGAGGGCGGCTCCCCCGGCCCCTGGGGCGCGGCGGGCCGGGGCTATCCACGCACTATTGTTACCAATGATCGGGCCGTTTCGCAACTTCACCGGGACCGGCCGTCGCCCGAGACGGGTCCAGCTCGCTTGGCGGGGCCCACCCCGGCGCGTTAGACTCCCTTGCACACTACGGTCGATCGTCCGACTCGTGACGATCGGCCATCATCTCCTCTCGATCGTCCGGGCTCCGCGCGGTCGGGATTTTCGCTAGACTTTGCCCGGATCGATACCTTTCACCCCTTGCCGTCCCCGCCCCGGACCAATCCCCCGGAGGGAGTGGAGCTTCGATGAGTTCCCTGAGGGACGAGCTGGCCTCCTTGAAGATCGAGCGGCGTGGTCCCGATTTCGGGCCGACGCGGAGGCGACGACCGGGCCGACGGGCCCGGGGCGAGGGGCTCGCGCTCAAATTCGCCTCCCTGCTGATCTGGCTGATCCCGCTGTCGATGATCGGGGTGGGCGGGTACTTCGCCTACAGGCAGTACCGGGAGATACGTTCGAAGCCCGAGGTCAGCGTCGGGGTCGTCCAGTCGATGACCTCGGGCGAGGCCGAGAAGCTCCTCAGCGCCAAGGGTTATCTCAAGTCGCGGAGCCAGTCGACCATCGGCACCAAGGTCGCCGGCCGGGTCCAGGAACTCCTCGTCGAGGAGGGGACGCGGGTCGTGAAGGGCCAGCTCCTCGCCGTCCTGGAGCACAACGACCTCGACGTCCAGCTCGAATCGAGGCGGGCGATGATGCTCCGCGCCCGCTCCGACATCGAGGAGGCGAAGGCCGACCTCGAATACAAGCGGTCCAAGGCCGAGCGGGCCAAACGGCTCCAGAACAAGAACATGTCGGTCTCGGTCGAGGAGATGCAGCAAGCAACCTCGGCGGTCGACATGGCGGTCGCCCACCTGCTCTCGCTGGAGGCCGCCGCTCGGCTCCAGGAGTCGCAGGTCCGCGAGGTCGAGGAGTCGCTGATCGACATGAAGATCGTCGCCCCGTTCGACGGGACGGTCGTCGAGCGGCCTGCTGACGTCGGCGAGATGATCAGCGGCGGCACGATCCTGACCCTCGCCAACCTCGAACAGATGGACGTCGAGACCGACGTCGCCGAGAACCTCCTGTCGAGGATCGCGCTAGGACAGCCCGCCGAGGTCTCCGTCAGCGCCGTGCCCGGCAAGCATTACCGGGGGCGGCTCCGCCGGATCATCCCGATCAGCGACCGGGCCCGGGGGACGGTCAAGGTGAAGGTCGAGATCCTCGACCCCGACGAGCACCTGTTCCCCGAGCTGGTCGCCACGGTCCACTTCCTACCCGACAAGTCGCACCAGGGGCCCGACGTCGGCAAGGCCCACCTCTTCCTGCCCAAGTCGGCCCTCTTCGAGGAGGGCGGCCACTCGAACGTCTGGAAGGTGGACGCGAGGAAGACGCTCCGGAAGACCAGGGTCGAGGTCGTCGTGACCACCGACGACCTCGCCCGCGTCGAGTCCGGCCTCGCCGCCGGAGATGCCGTCGTCCTCACTCCGACCCAGTCGCTCCGCGACGGCGAGGTCGTGAAGGTCGCGGATTAGGGGCAATACCGTTGAATGAACCATAAACTATGTCTCGGGCGGCCTTTCTGACTCCCTCTCCCCTTGTGGGAGAGGGGCCAGAAGTCACAGGTAATTCACGATTTGCGGCTAATCCAAAGGCATTGATATTAAAGATAAAGTCGAACTTTCCGCCCCCCTCTCCCCGACCTTCTTCCAGAAGGGGCGAGGGGGCCGGAGATCGAAGGTAATCGCCGACCCCCCAGGAGCCTGCCGGATGGCCGAAGACTCGACGCATTCGATCGTCCTCCGGGACGTCAGCAAGGAATACCGCCGCGACGAGTTCCGGATACCCGTGCTCGAAGACCTCGACCTGACCGTCGAGGAGGGGGAGTTCCTCGCCCTGATGGGGCCGTCCGGGTCGGGCAAGACGACGCTCCTGAACTTGATCGCCGGTCTCGACCGGGCCACGGCGGGGTCGGTCCGGGTCCACGGCCACGAGCTGACCGAGTTGTCCGAAGCCCAGCTCACCCGCTGGCGGGCCCACAACGTCGGCTTCGTCTTCCAGATGTACAACCTGATCCCCGTCCTGACGGCGTTCGAGAACGTCGAGCTGCCGCTGCTCCTGACGCACCTCTCGCGGAAGGACCGGAAGCAGCAGGCGATGACCGCCCTCCGGTGCGTCGGCCTCGAAGGGCGGGAGCATCATTACCCCCGCCAGCTCTCCGGCGGCCAGGAACAGCGCGTCTCGATCGCCCGGGCGATCGTGTCCGACCCCTACCTCATCGTCGCCGACGAGCCGACCGGCGACCTCGACCGCAAGAGCGCCGACGAGATCCTGGGCCTGCTCGGGGCGCTCAATCGCGACTTCAACAAGACGATCGTCATGGTCACGCACGACCCCCTGGCCGCGAAGCACGCCTCGCGGATACTCCACCTCGACAAGGGGAAGCTGGTCGGCGACATCGTCCAGGCCCGGATCGGAGCGGCGTCGTGAAATTCCTCGGCCTGGTCCTCCGGAACGTCCGACGGAACCCGATCCGATCGGGGCTGACGATCGCCTCGCTGTCGGTGAGCCTGGCCCTGGCCATGATGCTGCTGTCGTTCTCGACGATCAACGGCGAGGTCATGAAGTCAACGAGGGGATTCCACCGGATCATCGTGATGAGTTCGCAGGGGCTCGGTCTTCCCGTCCCGTACGCCCGGGTCGCCGAGATCGCCGCCATGCCCGGCGTGGATGCGGTCACGCCGTTTTCCTGGTACGGCGGCAAGTACAACGAGGAGGTCATGCCCTTCGCCCAGTTCGGGGTCGACCCCGAGACCTTCTTCCGGGTGATGGAAGAACTGACCATCCCCCCCGATCAGCTCAAGGACTGGCAAGTCAACCGCGCCTCGTGCGTGATCGGCCGGAAGCTGGCCGAGGATCGCAAGATCAAGGTCGGCGACCCCTTGCCGCTCAAGGATGGCGTCTGGCCCTTCAACCTCAACATGACGGTCGCCGGGATCTACGACGGCCCGAGCAACCGCGACCTTCGCGGCTGCTATTTCCACTGGGCCTATCTCGACGAGGGCTTGAAGGACCAGGGAAGCGCCGCGGCGGCCGGCAACGCCGGGACGATCTTCATCCGGTGCAAGGACTCGGGGGAGATGGCGACCCTGTCCCGGAAGATCGACGAGAATTACGCCAACAGCGACGCACCGACCAAGACCCAGACCGAGGAGGCGTTCGGCCAGATGTTCGCCGAGATGGCGGGCGACTTCCGCTGGATCATCGTCGCCATCGGGCTGGCCGTGGGCGTCTCGCTGCTCTGCGTCTCCGCAAACGCGATGGCGATGTCGCTCCGCGAGCGGACGACCGAGGTCGCCGTCCTCAAGGCGATCGGCTTCGGCAAGTCGCTGGTCGTCTGCCTGATCCTGGCCGAGGCCCTGATCGTCGCCGGCGTCGGCGGCCTGATCGGCGCGATCGGCTGCAAGCTCTTCTGCGATGCCGTGGACCTCTCGAAGTACACCGCGGGCTTCCTGCCGTTCTTCTACGTCCCCTGGTCGACCGCCCTGGGCGGCCTGCTGGTCGCGGCGGGGATCGGCGTGTTCAGCGGCTTCTTCCCGGCGATCCGAGCCTCGCAGCTCTCGGTCGTCAACGGCCTGAGGAAGGTGGTCTGAGAATTCGTCCGTGATGAACTGGAAGAGGGCTCACCACAGAGGTCACAGAGATCACGGAGAGGAAAGCGGAGGAAAGCTTTTCGATGGGCGAATCGATTTGACTGTTCCCGATCTCCTGGATCTCCTCCTCTGTGCTCTCTGTGACCTCTGTGGTGAGATTCTTCGATTCAACTCGATTCGCCCATGCCTGTCGACGCGACAGCCACACAATCGCTCCCCACGGCCCAGGTCGGGGGTTCCCCTCTCTCATTGGGCAATCTCCTCATGGTCCCCCTCAAATACAACGTCCGGAACCTCCGGGTCCGCTGGGTCAACACCCTCATGACCGTGCTGGGCACCGGCATGATCGTCTGGAGTTCGTGCTCGCTGTTCAGCCTGGTCGAGGGGCTCCAGCACAGCCTCAAGCTCTCGGGCGACCCGCTCGACCTGATCGTCCTGCGCAAGGGGTCGACCTCCGAGACCAGCAGCGGGATCGAGGCCGACAAGTCCGACAAGATCCTCAACCTGGCCGGGATCGCCCGCGACGAGTCCGGCAAGGTCCTGGCGGCCGGCGAGTTGATCCACATCCCGGTCGTCGAGCGGGTCAGCGGAGGCCGGGCGAACCTGATCGTCCGGGGCGTCGAGCCGGTCTCCTCGAAGCTCCGCCCCGACTTCAAGATCGTCCAGGGGCGCGACCTGGTGCCCGGCAAGGGCGAGGCGATCGTCAGCCTGAGCATGTCGCGACGGTTCCACGGGGCCGGGCTGGGCCAGACGCTCAAACTCGGGGCCAAGGAATCGTATCGCGTCGTCGGCCTGTTCACCGCCGGCGGGAGCGCCGCCGAGAGCGAGGCGTGGGTCGACCTCCGCGACCTCCGGCAGAACACCAGGCGCGAGGGGTACGTCTCCTCGGTCCAGGTCCGCGCCGCCGGCCTCGCGGACCGCGACAGGCTCCAGAAGTCGATCCAGGACGATCCCCAGTTCATGCTGGCCGCGTTTCCCGAGCCCGAGTTCTACGCCGAGCAGTCGCGCACGGCGGTCTTCTACAAGGCGGCCGGCGTGGTGATTGCCGTCTTCCTGAGCATCGGCGCCATGTTCGCCGCGGCCAACACCATGTTCGCCGCCGTCAGCTCGCGGACCCGCGAGATCGGCACCATGCGGGCCCTCGGCTTCTCGCGATTCTCGATCCTGATGTCGTTCCTCGGCGAGTCGGTCCTGCTCTGCGCCCTGGGCGGGATCGTGGGCGTGCTGGCCACCCTGCCGCTCTCGTTCCTGACCCTCGGGACGAACAACATCGACACCTTCGCCGAGGTCAGCGTCAATTTCCGCTTCGGCCCGCTCGTCCTGGCCGTCGCCTGCGCCATGACGCTGGCGATGGGCGTCTTCGGCGGCCTCTTCCCCGCCATCCGGGCCGTCCGGATGGACGTGATCTCCTCGCTACGCGAGCTTTGACGCGGCGGCATGACGGCCGAGGATCGAGCCGAAGGCGGCGAGGATCATGCCGACTTCGTCGATGTAATATCTCCGCTGGTCGATCAGGGTCATGTGGTCTTTCAGGGCGAGGAACTGCCAGACTTCGCCGTTGGTCACGCAGCCGAAGATGGCGCGGCCCTCGATGCCAGACCGCTCGTTGAACATCCGGGCGCCGACCATCTGAGCGACGCATTGCCAGACGCCGCCCTCGACGTCGTGGTTCTTGGCCTCGACGATTGTCATGAGGGGGGCCTGGAGCGCGGGGATCTTCGGGGTCGCGGCGAGGATGAAGTCGCACTCGCCGATCAGGCCGCGCGCGGGGTCCACGTCCAGACGCTGGCCGGAGAAGATCGCGAAGGGCGGGTCGCTCAACTCCTGGCAGGCGAGCAGGATAGGGACGACGATGAACTCGCTCCGGGCCTTCTCGCTCAGGAGGACCTACCTGCGCCCCCGTTCGATCATCCCCGCGAGCCAGTCCGGGACGGCGACCGGCCCGATCTGGCCCAGCAGGTCCGCCGAGTCGGCCGACACGCCCAGGATCGCCTTCAGGGATTCAAGCGAGAAGTCCGCTTAAAAGGCATGGATCAACCGTCCTTCGTGGAGATCGGGCGATGGGTGTGGCGCGGAGCCCGTCCCGAACAGCCAGCGGGCCAGCCGACCTTGCGGCAGGTCCGGCCTGACCAGCCGCCGCGCATCGCCGAGGTCGGCCAGGACCCCCTCGGCGGCCCGGTAGCCGCTCCGGACGGCCCCTTCCATCGTCGCCGGCCATCCCGTCGACGTCCAGTCGCCGGCCAGGAACAGCCCGTCGACGGGCGTCCGTTGCGGAGGCCGGATCGCGTCGACCCCCGGTCGGACGGCGAACGTGGCCCCGTGCTCGGTGACGACCCACGATCGGTTCAATTTCGCGTCCCGGGCCCCGGGCCAGATCGCCGCGACGTCGGCCAGCACGGCTTCGAGGATCTCGGCCTTGCTCATCGGCAGCAGGTCGTAGCTCGCGCTGATGACGACCTGGAGATACTGGCCCCGGCCCTCGTCGACCGCCCGCCCCTGGATTGCCGAGTGGTCGAAGACCCACTGGACCAGGCGGCCGACCGTGACGACGTGCTCGTAGGGGCAGACCGGCCGGTCGAACCAGAGATGGACCCCGGTGATCGGCGACGATTCCATCGACCCCAGTTCGCCCAGCGTCGGAATCCGATCCAGGATGTCCGGGCCGAGCAATCCGGCGACCCGATCGAACGGGACGGCCAGGACGACGAAGTCGGCATCGATCGCCTCGCCCGAGCGGAGCCGGAGCCCGGTCAGATGACCGTCCTCGTCGACCTCGACGGACTTGACGCCCGTCGTCAGCCTGACCTCGACCCCGTGCTCGGCCAGCCACCGCTCCAGCCTGGTCCCGTAGATCTCGCCGAGCGGGGCGAGGGGGATCTCCATCTGGTAGCCGTCGCTGGTCCGGAGGAACCCGTCGAGGAAGACCTTGCGGGCGTGACCGACGTCCATCCGGTCGAGCCGCTCGTTCAGGGCGGAGATCAGGACGGTCCCCCAGTACCGCTCGATCGTCCGGTCGGTCTGGCCGTGGCGGCGGAGCCAACTTTCGAACGACTCGCCCGGCCGGTCGCCCTTCGGATCGGCCAGGCGGGCGACGCCGTAGGCGACCCGGAGCCGTTCGGACAACGAGAGATAATTCGCCCCGAGGAAGCTCCTGGCCAGGTGCAGGGGCGCGGGGAGGTTGTCGCCGATGAGTCGCGAGAGCTTCCCCTCGGGGCTGAGGAACCGAACATCGGGGACGCGCCGGAAGAGGTCGGCGATCCCGACTTTCCTGCAAAAATCGGCGAGGTTCGTGCAGCAGACCATGCTGACGTGTTGGCAGTTGTCGACCATCTCGCCGGTGGCCGGGTCCTGGAACGAGCTGGCCCTGCCGCCCAGGCGCGGACGGCTCTCGATCAGGGTCACTCGGACCCCTCGGTCGACCAGCGAGGTGGCGGCGGCGAGGCCGGCGAGCCCCCCGCCGACGATCGCGACCCGGGGGGCGGGGGGCGGGTTCATCCGCACCGGGGGACCTCCGCGAGGACCGGTTCGTGGTCGGATTCCGGGACGCGGAGGAATCGACCGCCGAGCGCCCCGAGGGTGATGAGCAGCTTTCGCCAGCCCGGCAGGGAGACCCGGGCCGTCAGGACGTCGTAATCGCGCCGGACGATCTCGTCCAGGAGCGCCCGGTAGACTCCGACGATCGCCAGGAGGGCGGGACGTCCCGCCGGCTCGACCCGGTAGACCAGCGGCCCGGCCTTCCGATAGTAGTCGTAGGCGCGGGCGCCCTGGAATTCGAGGAGGGCGCGGACCCGGCCGGTCGGCCGGGGGGCGGCCAGTTCGGCCGGGTCGATGCCGAACCGTTCCAGGTCCTCCTGGGGCAGGTAGACCCGGCCGCCGAGGGCGTCCTCGCGGACGTCGCGGATGATGTTGGTCAACTGGAGCGCGACGCCGCACGCCTCGGCCAGCGCCTCGGCTTTGCCGCCATCCGATTGATAGCCCCAGATGTGCAGGCAGGAGAGCCCGACGACCGAGGCCACCCGGTAGCAGTAGAGCGAGAGGTCGTCGAAGCTGGCGAACGGGCGAGGCTTCAGGTCCATCTCGACGCCGTCGATGACCGCGTGGAGGTAATGCGCGGGGATCTGATACCGCTCGACCGTCTCGGCCAGGGCCGGCAAACCCGGCCAGTCGTCGGGACGGCCGCTGAGGGCGTCGTCCAGGCTCCGCCGCCACCGGTCGAGCTCGATCGACTTCAAGCCGGCCGGGCCGGGCTCGTCGGCGATGTCGTCCGTCTTCCGGAGGAAGGCGTAGAGGGCGCACATCGCCCGTCGCCGGTCGGCGGGGAGCAGGCGGAAGCTGTAATAGAAGTTCCTGGCCTCGACGATCGAGAGCCGCTCGCAGAACGCATGGCTCGCCCGGAGGTCGTTCACGACACCCGCTCCTCGATCCGTCGCGTGGAACCATGCCCGGCCTGGGGGTTCAGCATGGCCCTCGCTAGCAAACCGAGCTTCGCCAGCTTGCCGACTTCGGGGCGACGGCCCAGCACGTCGAACCCTTGCGCCTCGATCCGATCGAGGATGGCCAGGCCCCCTCGGGTGAAGAGATCCACGTCGACGGCCAGTGCCCTCGGCATCCGCCCGACGAGAGGCCGACCGCGATGGAGCAGGTCGCGGGCCCGCTCGACCTCGAAGCGGAGGAGGTCGGCGAAACGGGGCGTGAACCGGAGGGCCCGGAGGTCGGAGTCGGGATAGCCGCAGCGTTCCCGATCTTCGAGGGGCAGATAAATGCGGCCGATCGCCAGGTCTCGGGCCACATCCTGCCAGAAGTTCGCCAGTTGCAGGCCCGTGCAGGTCGCGTCCGAGAGCCGGGCGTTCTCCGGGTCGAACGACCGGCCGAGGTAGAGGACCAGGTGCCCGACCGGGTTGGCCGATCGCGAGCAATAGTCGAGGAGCTGGTCGTAGGTCGCGTACTCCGTCACCCGCTGGTCCTGCTCGAACGCCGAGATCAGGGCCTCGAAAGGCTCGATCGGGATCGCGAATTCCTCGACCGTGGGGGCCAGTGCGACCATGACAGGGTGTCGGGGCCGCCCTTCATACATCGCCCGCAGCTCGCCCCGCCACCAGTCGAGCAGTTCGAGCGATCGGGCGGGATCGCCCACCTCGTCGCCGAGGTCATCGGACCAGCGGCAGAAGGCGTAAATGCTCCGAAATGCCGGCCGGAGATGACGAGGCGTCAACCAGGTGACGACGCTGAAGTTCTCGTAATGGCTCGCGGTCAGTTCGGCGCAATAGGCCAGGGCCTCGTCGAGGCCGACCGCTCCTCGGTCGGGACGGTCGGCCTCCGGGCCGTACCGTCGAAGGTCGTCCTGGAAGGGCATGGGAGGACTTTCTCGGGACCACCGGGCATCCCACTCGATCGCCGACCCGGGGCCCGGATCGGCCGATTCTATCCAGGAGCGCCCCGATTTGGCCAGACGACAGGCCGGTTGACCCTGTTTCACGCCTCGCGCACAATCGGCCTTCCGGTTATCGAACCCGCCGACGCAACCTTTTCGGGAGAACCACGCATGCGCCGTCTCGCCTTCGCCGCCGTCCTGTCCCTCACGCTCGCGCCCGGCGCGTTCGCCGCCGACGAAGGCTTCAAGCCCCTGTTCAACGGCAAGGATCTGACCGGCTGGGTCACGCCCGACGACAAGGATCTCTTCTCGGTCGAGGACGGCGAGATCGTCGGCCGCTCCAAGGCGGGACAGTTGAAGAAGAACGAATTTCTCGTCACCGACAAGCCTTACGGCGACTTCATCCTCAAGGCCAAGATCAAGCTCCGGAACCACAACTCGGGCATCCAGTTCCGCTCGAAGCGCGCCGACAACGGCGCCGTCTCCGGCCCGCAGGCCGACGCCGCCGACGGCTACTGGGGCCTCCTTTACGAGGAGCGAGGTCGCGGTATCCTCGAACAGTTCGACAAGGAGAAGGCCAAGTCCCTGATCCACAAGGGCGATTGGAACGAGTACGAGATCACGGCCAAGGGGGACCATGTCATCATCATGATCAACGGCACCAAGGTCATCGACCGGGACGACCCCAAGTTCGCCAAGTCCGGCATCATCGCCTTCCAGCTCCACGCCGGCCCGCCGATGGAGGTCCGCTTCAAGGACGTCGAGCTGAAGCTGTTGAACGACTGATTGGGGAGGATTTATCGTAGGGGACGCTGTGCGTCCCGTCGTCCTCGGCCGCGATTCGGTGGGCGGGACGCACAGCGTCCCCTACGGGACTCGCCTCACTCCAGGACAGCCAGCGCCCCGTCCTCGACCGGCCCGAAGTTGCTGTAGGTCGCCGGCCAGACGAGATAATGCTGGATGTCGCTGCCGGGCTCGTCGTTGTCGTTGATGAGGAAGCCGAGGCGGAATGTCTGGCCGGGCTTCATCGGGAACAGCGACTTGACCGAGCCCCGATAGGTCGTCGGGTCGTAACCCGGAGGTTCGCCCCGTCCTCGAACCACTCCTGATGTGTCACCAGCACGCCCGATCCGTCGAAGGCCGACCGGACGGGTGCCGGTGTCGCCGACCGGGCCGATGTAATCCCACCGGAGGTCGCTCTCGAAGGCCCGCACCTTGTGCTTTCCTGGCGCGGTCGGCCGATTTTGAAAGTCCCTCGACGGGAGCCGATAGGATGACTCACCCTTCGCCAGCGGCAGGTTGTGGAACAGGTAGGCGAGGAGCCTGCCGTCGGTCGAGAAGACCCCCGCGCTCTTGATCCCCGTGTGTCGGCCCGGATCGCGAACGAGCCGTGGGTCGGGACGGTCGGTCTCGTAGGCGCCGACGTCGAACCGGCCGCTCCTCTCCTTGCCCTCGATGTCGCGATCGGGCGCCTTGATCCCGGCGAACTCGCCCGCGCCCCAGTCGGCCGAGGTCGCCCGTCCGATGTCCCGGTCGAAGGTTCCGACCGGATTGAAGTCGCCGCCGGCCGCGTCCCGGAAGCCCAGCGGGAGGCGGACCGAGCGCCCGTCTTGGCCTGTGAGCGAGAGCCCGTCGCCGATCGACTTCCGGCCGATCTGGCCGGCCTGCTTGCCGACGAACTGGGTGGAGTAGAGGTTGTGATCGAGCCGGGCGTCCCCGGCCCCTTCGCCCGGGTAGATGCCGACCGACACGTCGAGGATCGCGTTGTTGAACGCGACCGTCTTCGAGGCCGACGGCAGGCTCGGCCCCAGGCTCTCGTTGTCGACGAGCGTGCAGTTCACGACGGCCACGTCGCCCCCGCCGCTGGCGACGATCTCGCAGCGGTTCCTCGACTCGATCGAGTTCTCGACCCGGCCGCGCGTGACTCGCTCCAGGTTGATCTCCGTGATCCTGCCCGAGGCATGGACCCGGCGGACGGCGACATCGCTCGCGCCCCTGACCAGCAGGCCCGTCCGCCCGGCGTCGCGGATCGCCAGGTCGGCGACCTCGGCGCCAGAGCCGACTTGCACGATCAGGCCGAACGCGGTCCCTGTCGCGTCGATCACGGTCTTCAACGCCCCACGCCCGGAAAGACTGACGCCCAGCGGGAGAGCGACGCCCCCCTAGAACGTCTCCTCGCCCAGGATGATCCGGTCGCCCGACTTCGCCTCGGAGACCAATTCGGCCAGCCAGCGGCCGGGCATCGAGATCGTCCCGTCGGCGGTCTCGGGCGAGGAGGCCAGCAACGCGAGGAACGGGAGCATGCGGACGACGGGCGTGGATCGACTCATGGAGGGCCTCCGATCGGTCGAGGATACGACGCCTGGCGCGGTGAGTGTAGGGGAGAGCGGCCTGTCGCACCGTCCGGAATTCCGGCCTCCGCGGGTCGTGCGAGGGGCCTCGGATTTTCTCGGGCGATTTTCGAGAAAGGCCGGAGTTTCGCGGGTAAGAATTCCGATAACTGATCTGGTACTGCACGCCCACTCCTAGTAAAAGGGGCCACCGCTTTGATGGCGAACCCCTCCGTTCGCGGAACCGGGCCGACCGGATGGTCGGACCCGTTCATGGACAGGGACGTCTCCATCAACGCGGCACCGGAGGCGGGCCGGCGGCCCGGCGAGGTCTCAAGTCGGGACTTCGCGGACGGTCGCCACCACCCGCCGCCCGGGACCCGGTCCGTCACG
The DNA here is from genome assembly GCA_021777685.1 of Planctomycetota bacterium. Lineage (GTDB taxonomy): Bacteria > Planctomycetota > Planctomycetia > Isosphaerales > Isosphaeraceae > Tundrisphaera. Next base: position 17,294 of record JAJYDH010000048.1, read on the forward strand.
ACGACGGTCCGTGGGGCCTTCGACGCGAGGCCCGCCCAGGGAAGGGTCGGGGTTCATCCCCGGCAAGCCGCTCACCACTCGTTCAACCCGCTTCTTCTTCCTTCGGCGCGAGCGTCCGCGCGGCCGGACCCGGCCATCGGCCGGGTCGTGCCCTCATCGACCGAGGGCATGGTGCCTCGCGGGCCGAATCCTCCGCGTCGACCGGCCCGGACCACGATGGGACCCGTGCCCTGGGCCCATCGCGACCGACCCGCTTGCGCCCTCAAGTCGGGGATGCGCCTCGGGTCGTCCTGCGGGAAAGGAGTCCGTGCGGCATGACCATCGCTTCCTTGTTCCTCGCCCTGATCGCCACGACGGCCGCCGACACCCCCGGCGAGCCCGTGCTGCTCGACTTCCACGCGTCCTGGTGCGGCCCCTGCCGCCAGATGCGCCCGGAGGTCGAGAAGCTGGTCCAGAAGGGCTATCCCGTCAAGTCGATCGACATCGATCGCTCGCCCGAGCTGAGCGAGCGTTACAAGGTCTCCGCCGTCCCGACCTTCGTGGTCGTCGACGCCGGCGGCAAGGCCCTGGCCAAGACCTCCGGCGCGATGCCCGCCGCGCGGCTCGCCTCGTTCTACAACGAGACCAAGCTCAAGGTCGGCGACCCGAGGCCGGCCGAACAGGCCGAGGATCGCCCGAACCTCGAAGACATCCCCGCCTCAGAGCCGGCCCAGCCCGAGCAGGCCGGCCCAGCCCCGCTGGTCAACCCCAAGCCGTGGGAGACGGTCGTCCGGATCAAGATGCACCTCTCCAACACCGAGTGGGGCTTCGGCTCGGGCACGATCATCTACAGCTCGGCCGAGGAGTCGATCATCCTCACCTGCGCCCACATCTTCCGCGTGAAGGGGCAGCAGCAGCCCTCGCCGAGGAACTTCCGGGTGCCGATCTCCGTGGACCTCTTCGACGGCCAGATCGTCGGCCGCCAGCCGGCGATGGTCAACTGCTCGGAGAAGGACCTCCCCGGCGAGGCGATCGACTACGACTTCACCAACGACGTCGGCCTGATCCGGATCAGGCCCGGCCGGAAGCTGGCCGCCTCGCAGGTGGTCCCGCCCTGGTGGCACCCCAAGAAGGGGATGAGCATGTACACCGTGGGCTGCTCGCACGGCAACGACGCCACAGCCTGGAACACGACGATCCTCGACCCCCGGGTCGGCATGACCAACACCGCCACCAAGGAAGGCTTCGCCACGATCAAGTGCGCCAACCAGCCCAAGGAGGGCCGGTCCGGCGGGGGCCTCTACACCACCGACGGCTACGTCGCGGGCGTCTGCGACTTCGCCGACCCCAACGAGCACGTCGGCCTCTACGCCGTGCCCGAGGCGATCCACCGCCTGCTCGACCGCAACCAGCTCACCGCCCTGTTCAAGCCGACCAACGGCTCGAACACCCTGCTCGCGGGGAACCGGGCCCGGCCGAAGCCCTCGCCCGGCACGAGGCTCCGAACCCAGTCGCCCGACGAGGCCACCGACCCGGTCACGCTCCCCCCGCCGAGCCTCGTCGGGATCAGCAACCCGACGACGGACGGCAACAACTGGCGTTCGCGATCGAACGAATCGGCCGCGCCGAGGTCGCCCCGCTCGACCGGACGGCCCGAGGTGGCGATGACCGATCCCGGCGACCCGGGGGCCCGCCCCGGCGATGCCGTGCCGACCGATCTCTCGGTCGACCCCGGCGACGAGGCCCGCGCCGCGGAGAGGGCCGCCGTCCCCGCCCCGAGGAGAGCCGGAAGCACCCCGACCTCGGCCTCGAAGCCCCAGACCTCGGGCTGGCGCCCCGTCCGGCAGGGCCGGCCCGAAATGGCGGGCTCCTCGCCGCGTTGAGGATCGCGAACCGGCAAGCCTCCTCGATATTGGCCCTTTCAGGGGCCATCCGGGCAGGCGGGACCGAGCCCAAGTACGAGGGAACGGGTCGGATGTTGGGTTCGAGTTTTTGGGCTCCGAGGGCCGGTCGTCGGGTCGTTGGCTTCGAGATAGGTCGGAACTCCCCCCGGACGGTCGGGCCGGTTAGAATCGCCTCGACCCCGTCTTTCACTCGCTCCGACCGTCCGAACACCCGAACCGGGAGAGCCCGCGCGATGAGCAACCAGGGGAATGACCATCCTTCGACCGAGCGGACCAGCCGCCGGCAGATCCTCCAGCAGGCGACGGGCGCCCTCGCCCTGGGGGCCGTCGCCCTCGGCCAGGAAGCCCACGCCGACGTGAAGCAGGGCGGCGACTCGGCTTCGAGGAACGGGCGGATCAAGCAGTCGATCGTCCATTGGTGCTTCGAGAAATACTGGGACATTGCCCAGACGATCGAGGTCGCCAAACAACTCGGCTGCCAGAGCATCGAGCTGATCGAGCCGAAGTACTTCCCGCTCCTGAAGAAGGCCGGGCTGGAGTGTGCCATCGGCACGATCGACATGCAGCCCGACCCGCCGTTCGCGAAGGGGTTCAACAACCCGAAGTATCACGACCGGGTCATCAAGGCCACGACCGCCGCCATCGACGCCTGCGCCGAGTTCGGGTTCAAGCGGGTGATCTGCTTCACCGGGTTCGCCGAGGACATCCCGGCCGAGGTCGGGGCGAGGAACTGCGTGGAGGGGTTCAAGAAGATCGTCCCCCACGCCGAGAAG
>JAJYDH010000548.1 GCA_021777685.1 Planctomycetota bacterium
GATCGTGACTGTGGCCGTGGCCATGATCGTGACTGTGGCCGTGGCCATGATCGTGACTGTGGCCGTGGCCATGATCGTGACTGTGGCCGTGGCTGTGGTCGTGCTCGGGCCCGGCCGGGGCCTGGACGGGCGTGGCCTGGGCGTAGGCGGCGTGGGCGGCGTTGTAGACGTCGCGGAGGGGGATGTCCTTCTCCCTGGCGACCCGGGCGCAGTCCTCGTATTCGGGGCTGAAGGTGGGCGGGCGGCCGTCGAGCCAGCCGAGCTTCCCCTTGACCTTGCCGAACGGCGTCTCGACCTCGGCGGCCTGCCGCTTCAGCTTGTGGCGGCCGACCTCGTAGCGGCGGATGCCCAGGGTGGTCGTCTCGCGGAAGAGGATCGTCTCCATCGCCGGGATCTGCGAGCGGTCGCAGAGGACCGTGACCATCACGCCGGGCCGGTTCTTCTTCATCTGGATCGGGGTCAGGAAGACGTCCAGGGCCCCGGCGGCCATCAGGAGGGTGGTCGCGTGGCCGACGACCTCGCCGGGCAGGTCGTCGAGGTTCGTCTCCAGGACCCAGACCCGGTCGGAGCTGCTCGGGGTGTCGACCTGGCCGACGAACAGGCGAAGGATGTTCGCCTGGCCGGGCAGGTCCTTCGTGCCGGCGCCCAGGCCGATGGCCTCGATCGTCATCGGCGGGAGCGGGCCGAACGCCTCGGCGACGGTGGTGACGATCGCGGCGCCGGTGGGGGTGGTCAGCTCCATCTCGACGGTCGACTCGGCCAGCGGGACCCCTTTGAGAAGCTCGGCCGTCGCGGGGGCCGGCAGGGGCATCTTGCCGTGGGCGGCCCTGACCCAGCCCCGGCCGGGCGGGATCGGGCTGGCCTCGAACCGCTCGACCCCGAGCAGGTCCAGGCCGACCGCCGCGCCGACGATATCCACGATCGAGTCGGCCGCGCCGACCTCGTGGAAGTGGACCTTGGCGACGTCCACGCCGTGGACCTTCGCCTCGGCCTCGCCGATCTTGCGGAAGATCCGCTTGGCCAGCTCGGCCTGGCGGGGGGTGATGGCCGCCTTGTCGATCATCGCCTCGATGTGGTGGAGGTGGCGATGGGCGTGCTCGGGGGCGCAGGCGACCCGGGCGTAATTCGAGCGGAAGTCGCCCCGGCGGACGGTCTCGAACGACAGCTCGACCGGCAGGCCGAGGCTGGCGATGGCCGAGATGATCGCCCGGGGGTCGACCCCCGCGTCGACCAGGGCGCCGAGCGTCATGTCGCCGGAGATCCCGCTGAAGCAGTCGAAATAGCCGATGCGCACGCCCATTCACCCTTTCGAATCGAGCGGAGACGAGACCCGGCCGGATCGACCTCATTCTAGCCGGACCACCCCCGGGCACAAGGGCGGATCGGAGGGGGCCTCATGACCCCGGACGTCAGAGTTGCTTGAGGAGATGATCGTAGTCCGAGTGGGACCCGATCCAGAACCAGTAGATCTCATCGCCATCCCGGTAGCCGACGGCCCGATAATCGATCCCGGCCCGGACCGAGAAGATCGGCCGCGTGGGATGGACCTTCTTGAACCGGAGGCCCGGATGTCGGGGATCGCTCGCGAAGAGTCGATAGGCCGCCCGCGCCTGCTCGCGGACCGGGGCCGGGAGCGCCCGATAGAGCGACCGGAAGTCCTCGGTGATGTGAGAGTTCACGAGGGGTCCGGAGAGAGCTTGCGGGTCCGGCCCGACTTGCGGTCGGCGATCGCCTTATCCGCGAGCTTCGAGAGCAGGTCCAGCGACTCGGCGCGGGCGAAAAGCTGGTCCCAGCGCCGCTCGGAATCGATCTCTCGCAAGATCACGGCCGCCAGGCTGTCCTGGAGATCGTCCGGGAGCTTCGACGCCTCGGCCAGCGCCGCCTCCATCAATTTCGTCATGGCTCGTCTCCCCGGGCCAGGCGGAGGAATTCGGCGGCGTCCTCGCGATCGACCGTCGGGAACATCTCCAGGAGCTCGGCGATGGTATAGCCGTCGTCGAGGTGGTCGAGCAAGGTCCGCGCCGGGACCCGGCTGGCGCGGAAGACCAGCGTACCGCCCATGACCGAGGGGTCGGAACGAACGGGGATGTGGCGGGATTGGACCATGAACCGAGCATAACCTCGGGGATAGGCCCCGATCAACGTCCCTACTCCGCCTTCCACGAGATGAACTCCACGCGCACCTCCTCGCCCTCGGCCCCCGAGCCGGTCGGGTCGAACCGCAGGCCGGCGATGGTCCCCCGGTAGTTGGGATGAGCGGCGAGGTCGACCTCATAAGTGTGGAAGGCGCCGTCGGGGATCGCGTCGAAGGCGACGCGGCGGTCTCCCGAGAACCCTCTCCCGGGCTCGGCCCAGAAGACCTCGGCGCGGGCGGGCCGGGCGTAGGCGGCCCGGATGTGGAGCCTGGGCACGGAATCGGCCGGCCAGTGCTGCTCGGGGCCGATCATCTGGGGGTCCTTCCGGCCGGGGCGGATCGTCAGATGCCCCTCGATCGGGAAGCCGGCGTCGGCGGCGTCGACGTAGATCCAGTGTTGCCGATCCCTGGCGAACCGGTAATCGGGCCGGGGGTCGGGGGCCTTGCGGGCGACGGCGTGCGCCCGGATCGCGTCCAGGGTGTCGAGGACGAGGTCATACTCGTACTCATAGACGATGTTGTGGTCGAGGACTTCCTTGCGCACCGGCGCGATGTAGCCGGTGGGGTTGTCCTTCGGGCCGCCCCGGCCCGGCCTGTCGTGGAAGCCGCCGGTGAAGGAGTAGACGCCGGGATGGACGACCCCCAGCCCCCGGCCGTCGTCGCCCACCAGCGCGGCCCAGTTCTCGGTCCCCTTCCAGGTGGCCCAGGGCGGGCCGGCGTTCTCGATCCGGGACAGCTTCCCGCCGGTGAACGGGGCCGGGCCGTCGTAGGTGAACAGTTTGTAGAGCTTGCCGACCGTGTAGACCGCCGGCAGCTCCTGGTCCATCGCCGGGTACTGGGTCGTGTCGGCCCGATGGTTGTCGAGCCGGCAACGGACGCGGGCGGCGCGGCCTTCGAGGCCGATCCGGGTCTCGAACGTGCAATCGCCCGGCACGTTGTCCAGGGCCCACTGCATGGGGATCGCCCTGACGAAGAGGGTCCGGCCGTCGTTGGAGTGCTCGACGAGCCGGCTCGGGTGGCCGTAGACGTCGCCCGAGCCGATGGGGTTCCACGGCCAGCCCTTCCAGCCCGGATGAGCATTGCCGAACGGGTGAGGGCCCGAGTAGTACGACTGCTGGACCTGCCGCCCCAGGTCGTGCGAGTTGATGAGGTTCTCGCCCGACTTCGAGTCGGCCAGGTAGGTGATCGTCCCGCCGAGGTCGAGGTCGACCCCGATCTTGATCGAGCCGTTGTCGAGGTAGCTCATCTTCTCGGCCGACGCGGGGGCGGCGAGGGCCAGGAGCAGGACGAGGCCGAGGGGGGCGAGCCGCTGAAATCTCATCCGTCGGACCCCGTCATCTCGGCCTGAGTTCGAAGGATTGGCGTCACGCGCCCTGCTTCTCGGCGAGCAGGGCTCGGACCTCCGGGACGAGCGCCGTCGGCACGGCCATCAGGGTCACACCCTCGGCCTGAAGCGCGGCCTCGATCTCGTCGGCCTGCTCGTCCTCGGTTTGGTCCTCGTATGGGTCGAGGACCCGGCGGATACGCGCCTCGTCCCAGCCCGGTGGGAACTTCTGGTCGCTCATCGCTGCTTCCTCCGTTGTCGTCGTCGAAAGGCCTTCTTCGCCTTGCCCATCAACTCGTATGCGGTGATGACGAAGTCGCCGTCGGGGATCTCGTCGGGCACATAGATGACTTGCAGGTAACGACCGGCGGACGTCCTGCCCAGTTTCATCCGGGATCGCTCCCTCGCCGGAAGGTCTTCGCCGGGGCCACGCAAGACAGCTTCCACCTCAGCCTCGGTGACGCCATGCCCGTAGATATGCGGCTGGTCCGTGTCGGGGTCGAGATAATAGCGGACGTCCATCAGCGACCCTCGACGCTCGGCTGGCCTGAGAGTCATCGTATCAGGGGACGGAGGCGCCGGGGAGTCCTCGCCCCGGTCGATCGCTCACGGCTCGATCCGCCGGAAGGCGGAGAGGAGGTCGTTGACGACTTCGGCCCTGGGCGGCTCGGCGACC
>JAJYDH010000549.1 GCA_021777685.1 Planctomycetota bacterium
CCGCTACAACGTCCTGGCCGACGGCCCCGAGCGGCGCCCCGACTCGCTGCCGACCCTGCCGCCCGACCCGAATGCGCCGGCCTACTTCCCGGGCCGGCGGGTCAACCGGGCCGCCCCGCCCGCGTCGGCCGGCGGGCCGTCGCCCGTCGCCCCGGCCCTCCCCCAGCCCACGCCCCCGACACCGCCCGCCCCGCCCGACGGGCCGAGCCCGGACGTCACGGAGAGCCCCCGTCCATGATCGAGGTGAGCCACTTCACCAAGCGTTACGGCGATTTCGTGGCCGTGGACGACCTGAGCCTGTCGATCGGCAAGGGGGAGGTCTTCGGCTTCATCGGCCCCAACGGCGCGGGCAAGAGCACGACCATCCGCTTCCTCGCCACCCTCCTGCGCCCGACCTCGGGCGAGGGGCGGGTCGCCGGCCACTCGGTCGTCGACGACCCGATGGCCGTCCGCCGGGTCATCGGCTTCATGCCCGACGACTTCGGGGTCTACGACGGGATGAAGGTCTGGGAGTTCCTCGACTTCTTCGCCGTCGCCTACGAGATCCCCCGGGCCTACCGCAAGAAGATCATCGGCCAGGTCCTCGAGCTGCTCGACCTGACCCACAAGCGGGACGACTACGTCAACGGCCTCTCCAAGGGGATGAAGCAGCGGCTCTGCCTGGCCAAGACGCTGGTCCACGACCCGCCCGTGCTGATCCTCGACGAGCCCGCCTCGGGCCTCGACCCCCGCGCCCGGCTGGAGATGAAGGCGCTCTTGACCGAACTCCGGGGGATGGGTAAGACCATCCTCGTCTCCAGCCATATCCTCTCGGAGCTGGCGGACTTCTGCACGTCGATCGGGATCATCGAGCGCGGCAAGCTCCTGGCCGCCGGGAGCATCCAGGAGATCCAGCGGCAGCTCAGGGCGCACCGGGTGCTCAAGGTCCGGGTCCTCGACGAGACCACCGACCGCGCCGTCTCGATCCTCCGCGACGAGTCGGGCGTGAAGTCGGTCGAGACCTACGACCACACCCTCACCGCCGAGTTCCACGGCGAGGACGAGGACCTGGGCCGCGTCCTCGGCCGCCTGATGTCGAGCGGCGTCGGGGTCCACTCGTTCGCCGAGGAGGCGCTGAGCCTCGAAGAGGTCTTCATGATGATCACCAAGGGGATCGTCAACTGAGTCCATCATGCTCGATGAATCGAGGTCCGACCGGGGGGATTCTCCGATCCATCCGTCGGCCAGCATCTCATCGATCATGCCGGGGCCGATAGGCCGGGCGTCCCGTCACGCTGTCCGGCCCCATGTCGTCAAACTCCCTCTCACCAATCCGTCCGGTCCCGTTCCATGAGGAGGCCCGAGCACCCACACCGACCCGGAAGCGTCCGGCAAACTCCCCCCGTCCCGGCGATCGCCGGGATGTCCCGGCCCGATTCGGAGGAAGATCATGGAACGGACCGTCTTCAATCCCGTTCGAGTCTCGCAGTCCCATCCCCCGGGGCCTGGCGTAGAGGGAGACGTCCGTGGTGGAGCGCCCGATCTTGCTGATTTCGACGCCCCGTAGCGGCAGTGACTGGTTCGCCGAATCTTGCCTGCAATGGAGACCGCCCGATTACTTCCGCGAGTACTTCAACCCCGTCTGCAATGCCACCGAGAGCGCGATCCTCAGGCTGGCCTTCGGCTCGGAGCGCGACTGGGTGAACGTGGCGCTGCCGTGGGAGTGCCAGGACGACGTCTGCGACTTCGTCTTTCAGTCCATCTGGTCGCGGAATCCCTTTCGCTTCGTCAAGGAGAACTTCGCTTCCTTCAAGATCGGCTTCTTTCGGAGGTATTTCGACTGCTTCGCCCTGGTCGGACACCGCATGAGCACGTTCCCCGGCGGCTCTCGCCCCCGGTGGACCGAGTACTGGTGGTTCCGCTATTTCCAGAGCCTGGAGTTCAACCGCGGCCTGATCGGCGAGGAAGTGGGAAGGCTCGTCGACCGGGCCCTCAGCGGGCCGCTCGACCTCCATCGGAAGCTCGTCGCGGCGCAGGTGGTCGCGACGTATCAGACACTCATCGAATGCCGACGATATGACATCCCGGTCGTCGAATACCGCCGGCTGGTCGCGCTCCCCTCGGCGGCCGATGTCTCCGAGTACCTGAGGAGCAAGGTCCCGGCTGCGCTGATGGACGAAGGATTCGCCGACCGGGTGGTCGAGACCCGGAAGGTTTCCGACAAGTCGAACGGTTACGACGCCTGGGGCGTCGAGGAGTTCGCCCAGGGCCTGATCGAGCTGATCCCCGACGACCTGAAGTCCTACTTCTGATCCGAGGCCGCCGAGGGGCGAGACGCCGGGCACGCGGGCACCCCAACACGAGCAACACCAATGATCCTCCGCGACAACCCGGTCCTGATCCGCGAGCTGCTGGTGAACCTCCGGTCGAACCGGTCGTTCGTGCTCCTGCTGGTCTACGTCTCGTTCCTCGGCGTGGTCGTCTACTTCGCCTGGCCGGCGGCCGGGCAGCTCGTCAGCGCCGACCTGGCGCAGCGGCTGTTCGACATGTTCTTCCTCGGCCAGTTCTTCCTGGTCGCCCTGGTCGCCCCGAGCTTCGCCGCCGGGAGCATCACCGGCGAGAAGGAGCGGAAGACTTACGAGATGCTCCTGGCCAGCCCGCTCCGGCCGACGAGCATCCTGGTCGGCAAGCTGCTCAGCTCCTTGACGTACCTGGTCATGCTGATCCTGGCCAGCCTGCCCCTGATGATCCTCTGCTTCCTCCTGGGCGGGATCCTCCTCTCGGAGATCGCGCGGGCGTACCTGATCCTGATCCTCGCGGCGGGGACGTTCGGCCTGCTCAGCCTGGCCTGTTCGAGCTACTTCAGCCGGACCAGCTCGGCGCTGGTGGTCAGCTATCTGGTGATCCTGCCCCTGGCGGTGACGTGCGTAGTCCTGACCCGGACCAGGGAGGTCGCCCTCCGCGACTTCGTCTCGATCGCCGTGCTGCCGCCGTGGTGCCTGGCGATCTGGGCGGTGGTGATCCTCCTGGTCAACCGCCGCCTGCTCCGCCCGCCCGACGTCGGCAGCGAGGGGAAGGACGTCGTCGACGAGGAGCAGGAGATGAAGTACGCCATCGGCGTCGTCATCGACCGCGACCTCTTCCCCGACAAGCTGTTCGCCCCGGCCAAACGGACCGATTTGATGCCCGACGGCACCAATCCGGTGCTCGACAAGGAGTTGCGGAGCGAGATCTTCAGCCAGGGGACGCTGATGCTCCGCGTGGTGATCCAGGTGAGCATGCTCCTGTCGATCCCCCTGATGGCCGCGCTGCTGTTCCTCAGGCCCGAGAACGCCGGGTATTACGTCTCGTACGTCCTGACGTTCAACCTCCTGGTCGGCCCGGTCTTCTCGGCCGGGAGCATCACCCAGGAGCGCGAGCGGCAGACGCTCAACCTGCTTTTGACCACCCTGCTGACGCCCGGCAAGATCGTCTTCGCCAAGCTCGTGGCGGCGCTCCGGGTCTCGACCGTCCTGACGTTCCTGCTCACCGAGCAACTGTTGCTCGCCTACCTCTTGATCCCCGAGCTGCGCGACCGAATCTGGACGCTGGGCGTGTTCCTGCTGATCATCGCGACGACCTGCCTGGCGACCTCGACGATCGGCCTGCTCTGCTCGGCGTTCTCGCGTAAGACCTCGGTGGCGATGGTCATGACGTACATGGTCCTGCTGATCCTGTTCGTCGGCCCGGTGGGCGTGCGGAAGTACCTCGAAGGCTTCGGCAACCTGTCCTACGAGAAGATCGAGGCCCTGACCGTCACCAGCCCCTATTCCGCCGCCTTCAGCATCCCGATGAGGCCCAGCCAGCTCTCGATGCCGTCGGTCGGCGACGCCGCCGCGGTCTCGCTCCAGCCCACGCTCATCCCCGGGATCGGCCTGCCCGTCTGGGCGGCCTTCCTGATCCTGTACCCGTTCCTCTGCCTGATCCTGAACGGAGTGACCTACGTCGCGTTCCGCTACCGATGGTGGAAGGCGGGGGGGTAAAGCTCACCCCCTCTCGGCCGGCGACCAGTTCTCCAGCAGGTGCCGGCGGTTGAGTTCGTGGATCGCGGCCATTGAAGCTTTGATCGCCCCCAGGCTCGTGCCGACGTACTTCTCGACCAGCGCGGCGGCG
>JAJYDH010000550.1 GCA_021777685.1 Planctomycetota bacterium
AGAGCCCGACGTACAAGGCCAAGGTCGCCGCCTACGCCGACCGCCTCGTCCCGATGAACAAGCAGCGGCTCTACCCCGAGTTCCCGGACTGGCCGTGCCTCTGCTTCTACCCGATGAGCAAGATGCGCCAGGGGGATCAGAACTGGTACACCCTGCCCTTCGAGGAGCGGACCGAGCTGATGAGCCAGCACGGCCGGAGCGGTATGAAGTTCGCGGGGAAGGTGAGCCAGGTCATCACCGCGTCCACCGGGCTCGACGACTGGGAATGGGGCGTCACCCTCTGGGCGAGGAACCCGTCGTACCTCAAGGACATCGTCTACACGATGAGGTTCGACGAGAGCTCGGCGAGGTACGCCCTGTTCGGCGACTTCTACTTCGGCTACATCCTGCCCCCGGCCGAGGTCCTGGACGCGGTCCGACTCTGATCGATCCGACACGATTCCCCCTCCCGACCCGAGGAATGACCCGATGTGGACCTGCCCGAAGTGCCATTCGAAGGTAGACCCCTCGTTCGACGTCTGCTGGAACTGCGGGACCTCGGCCGAGGGCGTCGAGGACCCCACCTTCGTCAGGGCCGATGACGCCGGGCCGATCGAGGCCGATCCCGTCGTCCCCGAGCTGGAGATCGGGGAGGAAGACGCCCGGTTCGTCGGCGAGCTGCCCGAGCCGATCAGCGGCGAACTCGTCGAGGCCTACGCGGCGCTCGACCTGATGGAGGCGAAGTTCCTCGCCGACCAGCTCAACGAGGCCGGCATCCCGGCCGTCTCCGACACCCACGACCTCCACGACGCCCTGGGCAGCATGGAATCCGGCCCCAAGGTCTGGGTCAGGTCCAACGACCTGCCCCGAGCCCGGGCCTGGCTCGAGACCTACGAGCGCAACAAGAAAGTGCCGGCGGGCGAGTGATCCTCGGACCCGATCCGATCGGCATGGCCGATGGCCGATCCGGGGCCTTCGGCCCGTTTCACGATCGTCCGTTGCCAATCGACCATCGGCGATCGTGGATCGGCCCTGAAGGCCGGTTTCGCCATCCCCCGGCCCCGATCTGGCGACGCGGGCCGGGGATCGGTAGAATACCATCCGGCCGACCGTGGGCCTCCCGCCGGTCCGGTCCTGATATCCGCCGATCGCCGCCGAATCGGCTCCCGGGGACTTCAAGGGGCAAGGCGCCCTCGCCCGCGGGGAGCATCGAGAAAGACCCATGCCCCATCCGACCGTCGACCTCAAGAACCGCCACCTCGCCGCGCTCCTGGCCTGGATGGTCCCCGGCCTCGGCCATTTCTACCAGGGGCGGACGGGCAAGGGGGTGCTCTACTCGACCTGCATCCTGAGCCTGTTCTTCGTCGGCCTCTGGCTCGGCGAGTGGCGGATCATCTACTGGCGATGGGTCAGCCCCCTGGCCAATACCGAGGCGTTCTGCTTCAACTACCTGGGCCAGTTCTTCGCCGGCCTGCCCGCCCTCCCCGCCCTGATCCAGGCGACGCTCCGGCATTACGGCCACGACCCCATCCTCTGGGGATTCATGGCCGAGCCGACGCAGAACGAGATCAACGCCCTCTACCGGCACGGCAAGTTCATCGAGATCGGCACGCTGTACGCGACCGTCGCCGGCCTCCTGAACTTCCTGGCCATCTACGACGCCTTCGACGGCCCGGGACATGTCGCCGAGGACGAGCCGGCGGTCGCGTCCACCACCTCGACCGAGGTCATCGAAGCGGGGGCCTCGGCGTGACCTATTACGGATTCGTCTTCCCGCTGGTCGTGGCCATCGCCCTGGTCTATTCGGCCTCTCGCCACGAGGAATGGCCGAGGATCTGGTGGCAGGCCCTCCGCCTCTGCGGGGCGATCTTCGGCATCCTCCTGGCCACGACCGTCGTCCTCCTGCTGATCAACACCCAGGTCTAGCTAGGCCGACCCGGATCGGAGCCGGGCCCTCCAGGTTTTGACCCGCCCGGCCAGCTCCCGCCGGCAGGCTTCCGCGGTCTCGCCCCGGGCGAAGACCGTCAGGACCGGCTCGCCGGCGTGGAAGCTCGTGCCCGGATGGGGGACGTCGGCGACCTCGGGCAGGACGGCGAGGTCGGCCGGGCCGTCGAATGGCCGGGTCCAGACGATCGGCCGGTCGGCGTGGACGATCGCCTTGCCGACGAACCCTCCGGGGCCGGAAATCGCGCCCCGGTCGTCGACATCCCGGCCGAAGGCCCGCAGGTGATCGGCCAGGAGCGACCGGCCGAGCGCCCATTCCAGGACCTCGACCGATGCGGTGTAGCGCGGGTTGACCTCGACCGGCCAGGGCCGGCCGTCCAGGAGGATCAGGTCGACCCCGAACAGCCCGAGCAGGCCGAATCGCGAGGCGACCGCCCGGCCGAGCCGATCGACCGCCTCGCGGACCTCCGGGGCGACCGGCCAGGGGCCGAGGCTCCCCCGGTACGCGAACCGATTCCCCGGCCGGCCGACGAACTGCCGGGTGATCCCCAGCAACTCCGATCCCGACCCGTCGCCCGAGAACAGGGCGGCCAGCGGCAGCCCTTCGACCCGCTCCTGATAGTAGACCGATCGGCCGGAATCACCCCCTCGCCAGGGGCGAATCCCCCGCCCGCCGCCCGAGGCCAGCGGTTTGCTGAGCCACGACCCATCCTCGGGCAGCGCGGCCGGGTCGAGCCGGACCTGGGGAGCGTCCAGGCCGGCGTCCCGGACGGCCCCGTCGAGCCGGATCGGGTCGCGGACGAGTCGGAGCGTCGCCCCGGGGTTGCCGAGGAGTTCGTGGCGGGCGGAGATCCGCTCGACCAGCCCCGGGCGGTTCTCGATGGCGCCGGTGTAGAGCCAGCAAGCGGGGGCGACCCGGCCCGCGAAGGCGGCCAGGCCCTCGGGATAATCGGCCGGGGCGACCCGGGCCGAGGGGCAGGCGGCGGCGAGGTCGGCGTCGGCGAAGAGGTCGGCGCAAGAGGGGCGGAGGCCGAGCCGGAGGGCGGAAAACGCGGCGGCACGGGCGCTCGCCCCGAGGATCAGCAGGTCCATCCGCCCGCCTTTCCGTCCCCGGAGCGGGGCCCCGATCGATGACGGGACCCGGCGGGCGAGAGGGTGGCCCGTCGGGTCCGGTGTCCGATCGGATCGACAGCCGGGCGAGGGGCCCGGCCGGTGGGGTTTACTTGGCCTCTTCGATCTTGGTGGCCGTCAGGATCTTCTTGCCGCCCTTCTCCGTGACCTCGCCGGTCGCCGTCGTCTTGACGGTCGCCTGGCAGACGGTCTTGTGGTAAGCCTTGGCGACCTTGTTCGGGGCCAGGTAGTAGTTGGTGGTCTTGCCACCCTCCTCAACCTGGATGACGTTCTGGCACTTGTCGGACTCCTTCAGGGCGCACTTGGCGCACTTGCCTTCGCCGGTGACGGTGATGGCGTCGGCGGCCAGGACGACGCCCGAGCAGATCACGGTCACGGCCAGCAGCGAGTAGAGCTTCCGCATCGTCAGGTTCCCTTGGTCTGGGTTTCGGAAGGAGGGGGTTGATCGGGGCGAATGCCGGGACTCCGGCACGTCCCCCGTCCTTCGGCGCTGTCATTGAATCAGGAGAGCCGGCTCTCGACAATTGATTTTTGGCAACGTGTTCAACATTTCCGGAAAATCCGCCAATTGGAGGCTCCGAGCCGCGAGATCCGACCGGGCGGGCCGTCCCGGCGACTCGGGGGGTTGCGGCCGGTCCGCCGGCTGTTATCATTCGGGTTCGACGCGCCGGGCGAGGGCCCCCGAGGCGGCCCCTCGACGACCGGACGCCCCTCCTCGATCGCCCCTTTCAGAACCCAAGCGGAGACGCGGAACGATGGCCAGCGAGCACACCATGTACGTCGGCGAAGCCCTGGTGGGCGACGGTAACGAGATTGCCCACATCGACCTCTTGATCGGCTCGAAGACCGGCCCGGTCGGCGTCGCGTTCGCCAACGCCCTGGCCAATCAGTCGAACGGCCACACCAACCTGCTCGCCGTCATCGCCCCCAACCTGCTTTGCAAGCCCGCCACGGTCATGATCACGAAGGTCACGATCAAAGGGATGAAGCAGGCTGTCCAGATGTTCGGCCCCGCCCAGTACGCCGTGGCCAAGGCCGTTGCCGACTGCCTGGCCGAAGG
>JAJYDH010000551.1 GCA_021777685.1 Planctomycetota bacterium
CGGCGAAACCCGCCGATTCAACGCGGCCTCGCCGGTCGACGTGGGTCTCGCCGCGCGGGGTGGCTTTGCACACAAACGATCGCCACTGAGACTGTTTGTGGGATGATTGGGAGGGCAGGAAAATTAGGTGGTGGCGTCGGCTGACTGAACGGGTGGACCCAAATCACTGTAGCTCTTAAGGTTACGACGTACTGGGTTCGGCCCGAGCACTCCTCGCCGTAAATCCTTGATCGCGTTCGGTTTCGGTCACGATATCCAATCATCCGACCCCACTACCGAAAATCAGAGATCTCAGATTTGATATCTCAGATCTCCTATTTCCACCAGACATCCATAAACTGTCTCAGCGGCGAGAGAATAAGTGCAAAGCCGCGCCGGTTGCCACGAAGTTCCCTTACGGATCGAGGCTGGACCGTCGATCCGCAGGCAGGCTCGGGGGCCCTGGTGGGCTTCGCCACGCTCGCCCACCCTACCAGTCCATCTATTCTCATTTGGTATCCCGCCAAGGTGGGCAGTGCCCACCCTACGAGATTGCAACCAAGGCTTTGGAGCCGTTCCAAAGTAACTTGATGGCTGTATGAAGATTTGGGCTGGATTTCCCGGCCCTTTCCCGAAGAAATTCACCAAGTTATTTTGGAACAACGCCTTTGTGTAGGGTGGGCATTGCCCACCTTTCCCACTCCGTGAGACGACCGGATCGCCTACCGATGCCCACCCCTCAAGAGCCGGTCGGCCCCCAGCTTCCGAAGCTCCTCCGCCACCCGCCGGCCCAGCGCATCGGGGTCGTCGATCGGCCCGGTCGCGGCCGAGGCCACCCGCTCGCGGCCGTCGGGGTCGAGCACGACGGCGTCGAGTGCGAGCATGCCGTCAGCATCCCGGGCGAAGGCGGCCAGCGGGATCATGCAGCCCCCCTCCAGCTCGGCCAGGACCCGACGCTCGGCGACCACCGCCCGGTGCGTGGCCGGGTCGTCGAGCGGCCCGAGCAGGGCGAGCGTCGATCGATCGTCGAGCCGGCACTCGATCCCCAGGGCCCCCTGCCCCACCGCCGGCAGGAAATCCGGCGGTCCGAGCCTCTGCGTGACGTGCCCGTCCAGCCCGAGCCGGCGGAGGCCCGCCTCGGCCAGGACCACCGCGTCAAGCTCGCCGGAAAGGGCCTTGTTGAGCCGGGTCTCGACGTTCCCCCGGACCCCGACCACGGTCAGGTCGGGCCGGGCATGGAGCAGTTGCGCCCGGCGTCGGAGCGAGCCGGTGCCGACGGTCGAGCCGGCCGGGAGGGCCTCCAGGGTCCGGAACTTCGGCGCGATCAGGGCGTCGGCGGAGTCCTCGCGAGGCGGGACGGCCCCCAGCGTCAGGCCCTCGGGCCCCTTCGTCGGCAGATCCTTGAGGCTGTGGACGGCGACCTCGACGACCCCCTCGGCCAGGGCGCGCTGGATCTCCTTGGTGAACAGCCCCGTGCCGCCGATCGCGGCCAGGGGCGAGTTCCGGTCGCGGTCCCCCTGGGTCCGGATCTCGACCAGCTCGACCGCCAGGCCGGGGTGGAGCGCCCGGAGTTGGCCGGCGACCCACTCGGACTGCCAGCGGGCGAGCTGGCTCCCTCGGGTCCCGATCCGGATCGTCCTCGACTCGTCGACCGCCTTAGGATCACCCATTCAATAACTTCCTGTCTTGGAGTGCGGGAGCTTGCTCCCGCTTTGGAGTGCGGGTGCTTGCTCCCGGCCCCGGACGACGAACAGATCCGGGAGCAAGCTCCCTCCGGGAAAGCGGGAGCAAGCTCCCGCACTCCAAAGGGTTCGCCGGGAATGCGGGGTGTGATTGAATCGACGATCCTTCGCCATCACGGCTTCCCCTCCGCCCTCGCCACGACCACCACGACCACCCTCGACGCCCCGGCCTTCTTCAGGGCCCGGGCCGCCGCCCCGCAGGTCGCGCCCGAGGTCAGGATGTCGTCGACCAGGATCACGGTCCGCCCCCGGAGCCGGGGGTCCGGCCGGGCCCGGAATGCGTCCTTCATGATCCTCGCCCGCTCGGTCCGGCCGATCAGGGCCAGCTTGGGGGTCGCCGTCACCCTCCGGAGCGGGTGGCGGACCCGGAGCGAGAGCGGCCGGGCCAGCCCACTCGCCAGCGCCTCCGCCTGGTTGTACCCCCGGCGGAGCCGGCTCCGCCAGTGGAGCGGGACCGGCACGACCCACGCCCCGGCCTCGACCTCGTCGCTCAGCGAGTCGACGCAGGCCTCGGCCACGACCTCCCCCAACCATCGGGCCATCCAGGCGTTCCGCTCGTGCTTCAGGCCCAGGCAGAGGTGGCGAATTGGCCCCTGATACGGCCCCAGCGCCATCGCGGCGTCGAACCCGAGCGACTTCCCCCGGCACTCCGAGCAGCCGCCCGAGAGGTCCGAATGCGGCCCGACCGGCATCGCGCAGCGGAGGCAGGCCAGGCTTGAGGCGCCCAGCAGCTCGTCCCGGCAGGCTTCGCAGAACGCCGGGCCGCCGGTCTCGACGTCGCAGACCGGGCAATATGAGGGGAATGCGAGGGCGTCGACGGCCCGCCCCGCCCAGTCGAGGCCGCCGAGGAGCACCCGGGCGGCCGACCCGATCGACCTCCGGAACGCGGTCACGTCGCCCTCTGGCCGGTCTTCAGGTACGGCTCGAGCTGCTCGCGGAGATGGGTCCGCGCCCGGGCGAGGAGCGACTTGACCGCCGCCTCGGACCGGCCCATGACCTCGGCGATATCGGCATAACTCATGTCTTCGAACTTGTTGAGCAAGACGGCCAGCTTCTGGTCCTCGCCGAGGACGTCGAGGGCCTCGCGGACGACGTCGGAGAGCTCGACCTGCCGCATCTGGGCCGAGGGGGTCCCCTCGCGGGCGAGCGCCCGATCTTCGAGCGGCCGGAGCCCCGGCTGGGTGCCCGACGCCCCGTCCGTCGCCATCCCCATCGCGAGCGCGGGGTTCCGGCCGCGGCTCCGGAGGTGGTTCATCGCCAGGTTGTTGGCGATGGTGAACAGCCAGGTCGAGAACTTGGCCTTGGGCTTGTAGCCCTTGCGGGCCCGGTAGATCCGGAGGAAGACGTCCTGGGTGAGGTCCTCGGCCTCGTCGACCCGGCCGATCAGGTGGGTGAGGACGCCGACCAGCCGGTGCTGGTAGCGTTCGACCAGGGTTTCGAACGCGCCCGGGACGTCGTCCCGGATCTGGAGCATGAGCCGGACGTCGGGGTCTCGGGCCTCGAGTTGTGCCTCCAAGCTTTCACCAGTCGCCACGGGACCTCCCCCGTTTGTCGGTCACCGTCAGGATTTCGGCGAGGGGCCGACGGCCACCTTCGGCCCGGCCCCCGCCCCGCCGCTCGCCCCCTGCTCCGATCGCCGGCGGAGCTGGCCGCAGGCCGCGTCGATCTCGCGGCCCTTGGTCTTCCGGACGCTCACGCTCAGCCCTCGGGCCTTGAGGACCCCCTCGAACCGCCGGACGGCCTCGCCCGACGGCCGCTCGTAGGGCAGGCCGGGCACCGGATTATAGGGGATGAGGTTGGCGTGCGCCTTCCTCGCGTCCATCAGGTCGGCCAGCGCCCGGGCCTCTGTCAACCCGTCGTTGATGCCCCGGAGCATCACATACTCGAAGGTAACCCGCCGGCCGCTCCGGCGGAAGTACTCGTCGGCGGCATCCATGACCTCACCGAGGCCGACCTTGGCGTTGATCGGCACCAGCTCGTCGCGGAGGGCCGACGTCGGGGCGTGGAGCGAGACCGCCAGGTTGTAGGATCGGTCCATCGCCGCCAGCTTCCGCATCTTCTCCGGCAGGCCGACCGTCGAGATCGTCACCCGCCGCTGGCCCATCCCCAGCCCCTCGTTCGAGCAGATCCAGTCCAGCGCGGGGATCAGGTTGTCGAGGTTGGCCAGGCTCTCGCCCATCCCCATGACCACCAGGTTCGTCAGCCGCTCGTCCGCGGGCAGTAGGTTCCGGAGCCGGACCACCTGCTCGACGATCTCCCCCTTGGTGAGGTTCCGCTCGACCCCCTTGAGGCCGCTGGCGCAGAAGACGCAGCCCATCCCGCAGCCCACCTGGGTGCTGATGCAGACGGTCCGCCGGTCCTGCTCGGCCATCAGGACGCACTCGACCCGCCGG
>JAJYDH010000552.1 GCA_021777685.1 Planctomycetota bacterium
CGTCGGCATCAACCCCCAGAAGAGTTACATCGTCGGCTCCCGGCCCGTCCCCCTCACCGAGACCGGCACCGAGCCGGTCGCCGAAGTGCTGGCCTGAATGGAATCGAAGGATTGAACCGCCAAGACGCCAAGGCCGCCAGGAGGAGGAAGAGAGGAAGAGGAGATCTGGATAGGAGAGGGGAAAGAGAAGCCTTTGAATCTTTCCTTCATGATCTTATTTTCCGTTTCTTGATTTCTCTCCTCTTCCTCTCTTCCTCCTCCTGGCGGCCTTGGCGTCTTGGCGGTTCAATCCTCTTCTTCAACGCGAGACACACCCATGCCCGCCAGGACCGACGCGCCGAAGATGGTCAAGGAACTCTCCCTCAAGGAGATGGTCTTCGGGCTGGCCCGGGTCCCGGGGGCTCGAAGGCTGATCTTCGGCGGGTCGGACTTCTCGGTCTACGACGTCGACTTCGCGCAGGAGAAGCCCGAGCCGAAGGCCCTCGGCAAGCACGAGAGCTACGTCACCGGCGTGGCCGTGGTCTCGGGCGGGAAGAAGGCGGTCTCGGGAGGATATGACGGCGAGTTGATCTGGTGGGACCTGGAGGCCGGCCCGAAGATCCGGACGGTCGACGCCCACGCGAAGTACATCCGCCGGGTCGTCGCCTCGCCCGACGGCTCGACCGTCGTCAGCGTGGCCGATGACATGCTCTGCAAGGTCTGGGACGCGGAGTCGGGTTCCCTCCGCCACGAGCTGAAGGGGCACCAGACGATCACGCCGCATCATTATCCGTCGATGCTGCACGCCTGCGCCGTCTCTCCCGACGGGAAGTTCGTCGCGACCGGCGACAAGGTCGGACACATCGTCGTCTGGGACCTGGCGAGCGGCCAGTCGGTCGTCACGATGGAGGCGCCGACGCTCTACACCTGGGACCCGACCCAGCGGCGGCACTCGATCGGCGGCATCCGCGCCCTCGCCTTCTCGCCCGACGGCAACGCCCTCGCCGCCGGCGGGATCGGCCAGATCGGCAACATCGACCACCTCGAAGGCCCCCCTCGCGTCGAGGTCTTCGACTGGAAGAAGGGCGAAAAGACCCACGAGTTCCCCGGCGAAGGCTCCAAGGGGATGGTCGAACGCCTGATCTTCCACCCCGACGGCGAGCGTCTGATCGCCATCGGGGGCGCCAACGACGGCTTCCTCGCCGTCCTCGACCTCAAGGCCAAATCGGTCCTCGTCCAGCAGAAAGCCCCCGCCCACATCTACGACGCCGCCCCCGGCGAGACCCCCGAGACCCTGTTCATCGCCGCCTACAACCGCGTCGCCGCCTACGAGATCCAGGGATAATCGATCGATTGTCTGCTGATCCTCGTAGGGTGGGTGAGCGGGAGCGAAACCCACCAACGCATGCGGTGCGGCCGTCTCTCAAGGGATCAGGGCCCGCCGCGACAGGATGTCCATGATCGAGGAATTCCCCTCGCGTTGACCTCGAAGGTCCATCTCCGGACGGGAGGTTGGAATCGTGATTGACCCCGTCTTCGCCGGGATGGTTTATCAGTGGCCCGACCGTATCGCCATCCTCTCGACGATCGCCCTCCTGGCCTATGTCTGCGTCTATCGGAAGGCTCGCCGGGCTGATGGTCGCCTCCCGCTGGGCTCGCTGATCTTCTGCGGTAGCCTCTTCCTCGGGTCGCTGCTGGACATGGTTCGGGGTCCGTCCGTCGACTTCACCTGGCTGGGATTGATCTCCGGGGCCATTGCCGGCGGGTTCGTCGGCCTGATCCGCCTGTGCATCCCGCCCGGGAAGCTGACGCGACCTCCCATCCCGGCCGGCGTCTGGGACCGAGAACTCGACCGGTAACCCCGAGACGGCCCCGGCATGGCCGCGAACGCCCCCCGCGCGCGATCGAGCGACGATGACGCAACGTCTTCCGCCGGGGCCAAGGGCCTGAGCGGGTCGGGAAATCGTCCCCGTCCCGGAAAAACCCGGTTAAGACCCGGCGTGATCCCACGATAGTAAACCCCGGAGGGCGGGCGCGGCGCCGATGCGTCCCCTCGGCTCGACCGCCCCGCACGACCATCCTCCGAGGTTGCTCCGATGCCCGCCTCCGAAGCGCAGATCCTCGCGAACCGGAAGAACGCCCTCAAGAGCACCGGCCCCAAGACCCCCGAGGGCAAGGCCCGCTCTCGCTGCAACGCCCTCAAGCATGGCCTGACCGGCGAGGGCGTGGCCCTCAGCAACGAGGATCAGGTCGAGATCGGCAAGCGGTACGACGACCTCAGCCGGGAGATGCGGCCGAGTGACGCCGCGAGCGCCGCCCTGCTCCGCCGATTCGCGTTCATGACCGTCCGGATCGAGCGGTGCGAGCGGAACGACAACGCGGTCCTGTCGAAGAAGGTCCGCGACGCCGTCGAGCAGTACGACGACGCCCGACTCGCCGCCGTGGAGGCCCTCGGTGCCCGGCTCTACACCGAGCCGGCCACGAGCGTCCGCCGGCTCCAGATGACGCCCGAGGGGATCGACTGGCTGCTCAACGAGTGGTCGATCCTCCGCGCCGACCTGAATCACGAGGAGGGAAACCGCTGGACCACGAACCACCGCTCGCGGTTCGACTCGCTCCTCGGCCTGAACCCCGGCGGCTACCGGATCGGCCGGATCATGGCCCTGTCCGAGGCCGTCCTGGGGGGCCTCTACCACCTCGACAAGGGGGACGGCGAGGGGCTGGAGGGCCCGGCGCGATCCGCATGGGCGAAGGTCGAGTTGACCCGGCTCCTGGACCTCGAAGTCGACCGCCTGAAGGCCGCTCGCGCCTCGTTCGACCATGAGAGGCTCGCCCTCGACCGCGCCGAGGCCCCCGATCGCGCGCTGTTCGACCCCTCGCCGGAGATGACACTGGCTAGGAAGTACGAGGCGGCCACCGAACGGGCGATGTACAAGGCCCTCAAGGAATTCCACCAGGCCGAGGCCGCCCCTTCGCGGCAGACGGAAGCCCCCGAGGTCGAGGAACCGGGTTCGTTTGAGCAAGGGCCAATCGAGGAACCGGCCTCGTCCGAGCCGGAGCCCTCCGACGAGGCCGCCGAGGCCGAGCCCGACGACGAGATCGTCCCGCCGAGCCCTCCCCGGTACTCGTTTTCGGACTCCAGCCCGGTCGAGCCGGTCGCGATCCACCTCCCGACCATCTCCGAACCGCCCGATCGCTGATCGAACGGGGTCGAGAAGACGTCTCGGAGCCTCGTCCCGCCAGGGACGCCGTCCCGTCATGCGCCGAGGTCCGGCGATCGGCACTCGACGGCGTGGTCTGGGGAAGACGGGATGTCTCCGGCAAGCGACAAGTGGCGTCGATCGGACGAAATCTCGGAGAAAATTGACAAATCGCCGAACTCGACACAGTTTTCTCTCAGAGGCCGGGGCGACGCGATGCCGGCCTGATGACGAAGCAAAACGTTCCGGGGCCCGGATCGAGGCCAAGCGGTCGATCGATCGAAAGCCGGTCCTGGCCGTCGGCCCTCGGTGGGCCGGCCGAGGGGGTCGGACAGGCATCGAAGGTTCAGGTTTCTCATCCCACGAAGGAGCACGCAGATGACCACGTTCCTGAAGCGACTGGCCGCCGGCGAAGAAGGCGCGACGATGGTCGAATACGCCCTGATGGTCGCCCTGATCGGCGCCGCCCTGGTGACGGTCGTGACCACCCTGTCCAGCTCGATCAGCTCGAAGTTCTCCTCGGTCTCCACCACGATCAGCGGCAGCGGGAGCTGATCCGGACGTCGAGCAAAGGCCCGGGCCCGACCCGACCCGGCCGCCCCCCCTCCCCCCGATGCCGGCGGATCGGGGCCCTCCCCGGAGGGCCCCGATCCGCCGGGCTCTTGCCGCCGGGCGGCTTAACTCGGGCCGGCGCCGGGCGACGGGCCGCCCCTCACGATCAGAGATCTCAGATCTGCGATTCAAGATCCGAGATCTCAGATCTGAGATCTCAAATTTGAGATCTCAGATTTCAGATTTCAGATTTCAGATCCAAGATCACCCTGCATTTCACCCATGAAAGTCAGAAGCACCTCAGCCCCGGAGACCCTCGGATGGGCAGATTCCTCGGCCTGGCCCGGAGGCTCCGGGACGACGAGGCCGCCGCGACGA
>JAJYDH010000049.1 GCA_021777685.1 Planctomycetota bacterium
CTCCGGTGGGTTTCGCTACCGCTCACCCACCCTACAAAAGACAAACCCAAATGACACTTCCGACTCCAGGTGCGTCAGGATGAGGAGCGTTCAAGCTTCGATCTTATATTCAGGAGAGACGGGCGATCTTGAACCGGGTTTTTGACGGATCGGGGCGATTTCGCGATATCAGGCAAACCCATTACCAGAGCCAGGAGCTAGCGTACCATCCCCAGACGATCACGTCACACTCCGCCACGGCCCAGCCGAGATGATGTGGCCACCTCGACTCAGGCTTCGTCGGCCGCTTCCCATACAAAGCCAGGAGCACGGCCAGGGCCGCGGTCAGGCGGGCGAATTCGACCAGGAAGTTCAGGGTGTAGCTTGCCCCGATGTGCATCCGCGTGAATTCGGGACTGAAGATGAGAACGGCCCACGCCAGGCCAACCCACGCCCAGAGCATCTCGCCGGCCAATGGTAGTTGATGACGCCAGAGCCGCCACGCCGAGTAGATCGGTCCAAACAAGTTGATGGGGGTCAGCAAGTAATTCAAACCGAACAGCCCCAATGGACCCGCATAGCGATGGCCCATGGTCGACCCGTAGGTCCCAGCCCCCACGGTTGCCATCGTGGCGACGAGTGCCGCCGGACCCTTCCCTAACGAATCGCACATCCAGATGAAGATAAGCGGGAGGAAAATCCAGAGTGCGAATGTCCTGATCGAGAAGACGATGGCTGCCAGAGGGAACGGGATCAGCAAGGCCACGACGGCGACCGCGACCAGCAGACCTCGGACCGTGATCCATGGCGGTCTCAAGATGTCACCTCAGATCACGCCCACGAACCGCCCCGGGTTCAGCACGCCTCGCGGGTCGAGGGCCTTCTTGACCTTCTCGGCGATGGCCCAGTCGGCCCGGGGATTCCCCCAGACCTTGAGCCGGTCCTTCCAGCCGGTCGGGCAGCGCGGCAGGGTCAGGCTACCGCCCAGACGGACGGCCTCGGCCCGGAGGCGGTCGACCTCGGGGGCGATCTCCTCGAAATTGGCTTCGTCCTGGAAATGGCCCCGGACGATCCCGTTGCCGGCGTGGGTTTGTATGGCCCAGCGGGCGGCGTCGATACTGCCCAGAAACACCAGGGCGGCGGAGGGCTTGAGGTTGGCGGCGAAGGTCAGCGGGGCGTCCTCGTCGGCCTGAGAGTCGACCAAGGCGGACCAGAGCGGGGCCGAGTCGTTGTCCTTGAGGAAGACCAGGTCGGTCCGGCCCAACTCCAGCGTCAGGCGGTCGAGCTGCCAGGCGACCGAGGCGGCGTTGTCCTCGAAGCCGACGACGAGGACCCACTCCTCGACGGGCAGGCCGGCCCCGCCTCCGACCTTCCGGGCCGTCGGGGCGTTGAGCAGTTCGAGCGCGACGGGGCGGGTTCCCGAGGTGTTCAGGCGGTCGAGCGCCTGCGCCGCGTCGGCCAATCGGCGAAACCTGACCCAGGCCAGCGCGGAGGCTTCGGGCTTGGGCCGGACCTTGAGGGTCAGCTCGGCGATGATCCCGAGCGTCCCCATCGAGCCGGTCAGGAGCTTGGGCAGGTCGTAGCCGGCGACGTTCTTGACGACCCGCCCGCCCCCCTTGATCGCCCGGCCCTCGCCGTCCACGTAGCGGATGCCGATGATCTGGTCGCGAGGGCGGCCGAGGCCGAACCGCCGGGGGCCGCTGGCGTTGGTGGCGAAGATCCCGCCCAGGGTCGCGCGGTCGGCCAGGGGGGCTTCGAGGGTCAGCCTCTGCCCTTGCTCGCCCAGCGTCTTCTGGAGGGCGGCCAGGGTCATGCCGGCCTCGATGGTGATCGTCATGTCGGCGGCCGGGTAGTCGACGACCCGGGCGAGGCCCCGGAGGTCGATCGCCACGCCGGGCCTGCGCGGGATGCCGCCGTAGTCGAGCGCGGTCGCCCCTCCCTGCGGGTAGAGGGCGTGCCCCTCGCCGACCCTCCGGGCGACGATCTCACACAATTCTTCCAGCGACGAGGGCCGGTCGGTGGCCGAGGCGGATCGGCCGTCGCCGAGCACGCCTCCGGCCGACGTCTCGGGCCAGTTCAACGCGATGGTTTCGATCACGGGGGGGCTCAGATCCAACATCAGGTGTCGTCGTGAATCCGGGATTTCTTGCGGTCTCTGGCCCCCTCTCACCTTGTGGGAGAGGGTTGGGGAGAGGGGTTCCGGGCTTCGTCCGCGATCATCGACCCCTCACCTCGGCCCTCTCCCACAAGGGGAGAGGGGGCCAAGATCGCTCGCTCCGATAAGATTGATGTCCGAACCAACGGAATCGGATCACGACCCGGGGGGATAGTAGCGGATGTCCTCGCCCGAGAGCACTCGGTCGACCGCCTCCTGCACGACCCGGAGGAGGTTGACCGTCCCCTCGTCGAGGGCTCCCGGCCAGGCATCAGTGTGCAACACCTGGCCTTCGAACGCCAGCCGGTGCAGGGCGTAAGCGACCCGGCGGTCGATCGCGAGGGCGTCTCGATACTCGACCTCCAGGGCGTTGATCGCCTGGAGCAGCTCCTGCGCGGCGGCTTCGACGACCGACTCGCCCCGGCGGAGCGCGGCGAGGAAGCCTGTCGGGTCGTCGGGGCCGGCGGCGGCGTGGCGGAGGACGGTCTCGGCGGCCCGGCTGAGTCCTGGTGGCATGGCGTCCGCCTGCGGGGTCGATTCGGGGGCTTCGACGATCTGGATCTCGGGCCGGTCGCGGGGGGCGACCGACGCGCTCCACTCGGCGAGGTATTCGGGGTCCTCGGTGATCGCGTGGAACCCTTCGAACGCGCCCCGGCGGGCCTCGGCCTCGGCGACCTGCTCGCGGTTCCGGATGTCCAGCAGGGCGTCGAGGAGGAGCCGGGCGCAATACTGCTGGACGGTCGGGACGCCCGCCTTCTGGGCCTGGTCCTCGGCCCAGTCGAGCACGTGGGCGGGCAGGTAGAGGGTCAGCCGCTGCTCGTCGAGGTTGCCGACGACGGGCTTGCTCTGGCCGAGCCGGAATGAACCGTTCGGCCGTCGCCAGAGGTTCCGGGGTCGCTTGGCCAAGGCGTTCGCCCTCGGGACGGTCGATCGGGGCGCCTCGCGGGCCCGAACCACAGGATACCCCGGGCAGTCCCGTCGCACCAGACCGCTACTCGCCCCCGGGTTGGCCCTTCCGGAGCGCCTCGATCTCGGCCCGGAGTCGTTCGACCTCGGCCAGGGCCTCGGCCGCCTGTCTGGCCTGCTCCTCGGCGCGTTGGCGTGCGAGTTCGGTCTGCCTGCGCTGTTCTTCCTGCTCCCGGTACAGTTGTTGACGTTCGGCCCGGCGTTCGGCCAGGGTGAGATATGTCTCGCCGGTCCGGGGGTTGAACAGTTTCAGGTCGGTGCCGTCCTGGAAGAAGTGGAGGCCGGTCACCTCGCTGGGCAGCCGGCCGTCGACCGGCTCGATCGGGACGTAACGGCCCTCGACCAGCCGGTGCCCTTGCAGGGGGGGCTTGAGGTATTCTTCGAGCGGGTCGAACCGGAAGTATTCGCGGACCTGGAGGACGTCCTGGTAGATCAGGAGCTTCTTGCCGGCGTCTTCCTTGCGGGTCTTGGGCGAGGTCAGCTCGACGACGAGGTCCGGGCCCTTGCCCCCCTCCAGCCAGGTGCAATAGATCCTCCGGTCCCGGCGGCCCACGCCCCGGGCGACGAAGACGTCCGGACAGACGACCTTGCGCGGGTCGCCCTCCTCGAAGTAGAGGAACATATTGCCCGAGATGTAGGCCGTTGGGTCGTGCTCGTAGTAGTCCTCGAGCATCTCGATGAGGCCGGAAAGGTTCAGGCGGTGGATCGGTGTCTCGCCGATGGGTTTGCCGTCCGATTCGGGGTAATAGATGGGCTTCGCGCCGCGCTTCCGGTCGACGGTGGCCATGATCGACTCGCCTCCTGATGGGTCTTCTCTCAGGCCGAGGCTTTATGTCCCGGCGACTTCCGCTCGATGCAGCCCGCGCCGCCGGGGATCATCTTGTCCGGCGAGCAGAGGCCGGCGGGGTTGAAGGCGGTCCGGAGGGCGACCATCGCGGCCAGGTCGGCCGGCGAGAACAGCCTCGGCATGAACGACATCTTCTCGACGCCGATGCCGTGCTCGCCGGTGACGCTGCCGCCGACGTTGATGCACTCTTCCAGGATCTCGTGGCTGGCCTCCAGGACCCGGCGGACCTGGTCGGGGTCTCGTTCGTCGAAGAGGAGGATCGGGTGGATGTTGCCGTCTCCCGCGTGGAAGACGTTGGCGATCCGGATGTCGTGCCGCTCGCCGACGGCCGTGATGAACCGGAGGATGTGCGGGAGCTTCGTCCGGGGGACGACGCCGTCCTGGGTGCAGAACGTCGGGCTGAGCCGGCCGATGGCGCCGAAGGCCGACTTCCGGGCCTTCCAGATCGCCATGTACTCGGGCTCCTTGCGGGTCCGCCAAGTGATCGCCTTGGCGACCGACCCGCCGTTGCTCCGGACGATCGAGGCGATGCTCTGGGCCTCGCGCTCCAGCCCGGCGTCGAGGCCGTCGGTCTCGATGATCAGGACGGCGCCGGCCTCGGTGGGGAAGCCGAAGCGGAAGGCCGCCTCGACGGCCCGGATCATCGGGTTGTCGAGCATCTCCAGCGCCGCGGGCACGATCCCGGCGGCGATGATCCCGCTGACGGCCTCGGTCGCCGCCTCGACGGTCTCGAAGACCCCCAGGAACGTCCGGCCCGCCTCGGGGTCGCGGGTCAGGTCGACCGTCACCTTCGTCACGATCCCGAAGGTCCCCTCGTGGCCGACGATCAGGCCGGTCAGGTCGTAGCCAGGGTGATCCTCCTCGGGCCCGCCGGCCTGGACGACCGAGCCGTCGGGCAGGACCAGCTCGACGCCCAGGACGTGGTTGACCGTGACGCCGTACTTGAGCGTGTGCGGCCCGCCCGAGTTGGTCGCCACGTTGCCGCCGATCGTGCAGGCCCCCTGGCTCGACGGGTCGGGGGCATAGTGGAAGCCCGAGCCGGCCAGGGCGCGGGTCAGCCAGACGTTGACGACGCCCGGTTCGACCACGGCGTAGCGGTCGCGGGCGTTGACCTCCAGGATGCGCTTCATCCGGGTCAGGCAGATCATCACGCCGCCGCCGACGGCGAGCGTCCCGCCGGCCAGGCTCGTGCCGGCCCCCCGGGGGACGAACGGCACGCCCGCCCGGCCGCAGGCTTTCACCACACCGACCACCTGCTCGGTCGACGTCGGGAAGACGACCAGGTCGGGGACGTTCTTCTCGATCACGAAGCCGTCGCACTCGTAGACGAGCCGCTCGTCGCGGTGGGCGAGCAGGTTCTCCGGGCCGACGATGCTGGAAAGCTCCGACGCCAGCCGCGTCGGGAGGGTGGTGGTCGCGGGCATGGGGCTCGGGGCCTCGGAGGGGAGTCGTCGCGGGCGGAAGGCCCGGCCGGAGCCCGATTATATCCCCTTCACCTCGCCGTTGTTAACGCCCGGATGCCGGGCTCTCGACGGTCGCGACCCGGGGGACGCGGAGGCCCAGCGGCCTCGCGATGTCCGTCGCCGCGGCCGAGGCCAAGGCCGTGGGTCGCCTGGCCATCAGGACCCCGAGCAGCAGGAGCATCGCCAGGGTGTGCGTGTGGTAGCCGAGCAGGACCAGCGAGTTGTCCCGGCCCAGCACGGCCCTCGACAGGACGATCGCAAGGGTGGCGTACAGCCAGAGCGCGGCGATCTCCGCCCGTCCCGGCCGCCGGAAGGCCCGGTTCTCGGCGACGATCAGGTAGGCCGCCGGGATCAGGAAGACGAGGTGCTGGAGCCAAGTCACCGGCGAGAGGAGCGGGATCAGGATCATCACGGCCGCCATCTCCACCGGCCAGGCGGGATCGCCCGGCCCGGCGTACGGACGACGCGACCACCAGGCCACGGCGCCGAGGACGCCCAGGATGGCCAGCGTGGCGACCCGGTTCGCCGTCGCCGGCTTCAGGTCGAGGAAGTCGCGGTCGGCCGGGTGGTCGAGTTTCAAGGGGTGGCCCGGCGGGTAGGCGACCAGGAACCGCGCCACGGCTGGCCTCAACGCCTGGTTCTGGACGCGGAGCCCGTTGGCCTCGTTGACCGCGTCGTGGCCGTCCGAGGCGATGTTGAACGCCAGCCGGTTCCACCGGCCCTGGTGCTCCCACCAGCTCGACGGCCCCATCCAGATCGCGGGCAGGACGATCCAGGCCGCGGTCGAGACGGCGGTGAGCCCGGCCAGCCTCCACTGGCGCTTCCAGGCGAAATAGGGCAGCATCAGGCCCGGCGACATCTTGATCGCGATGACCAGCCCGAATCCCAGCGCCGCCAGGCCCTCCCGCCCTTGCCGGACCCAGACCATCCCCCCGACGACCATCCCCAGGTAGATCAGGTGAGGGCCGCCGTCGTCCAGGTCCCGGAAGATGTACTGGATCGTCAGCAGGATGGCCATCGCGGCGAACGTGACCTCGCGGAACGCTCCCGGCCGGGCCCGGTCGCGGACCATCGCCCCGAGCCAGCGGAACGTGAAGAACAGGCAGGCCAGCGCCGCCGTCGTCCGGAGGATGCTCGCGAGGAACGGCGGGAAGACGGCCAGGGGCGCGTAGTACAGGGCGCTGATCGGCATGTAGTTGAAGCACAGGTCGCCGTCGTACAGCGGCGTGCCCGCCAGGAACCGGGCGCCGAAGTCGCGGTGGACGTTGAAGTCCCCGTAGGCGGTCGCGTGGCAGACGGCCTTGAAGATCACCTCGGCCGGGGCGAGCACGCAGCAGGCGACCAGGAAGATGCGCTCGAAGCGAGTCAGCGAGCGAAACCAGGCTTTCACCGACGCCCTCCCTGCCTCGCCGGCGGCCCCGGGCGAAATCCTCGGAGGATTCTCCGATAGAGTTTCTTGGGCCTGGATGCGGAAGAAGCGTTATCGGCGAAGGAGGTCGTCTTGTCCACCGGAAATGAGGCCGTCCCCCCGGTCGACGGACGACATTACGGCCTGGGCGAGCTTCGCCGGGTCGACCGGCTCTCCCCTCGGGACGAATTCGAGGACCGTCAGGCGATCTTCGAACGAGACGCCCTTCGGCGCGACCCCCTCATTGACCCGGAGGGTCTCCGCCCGGGTCAGCCGGTAGTGGCGGGCCATCTGCCCCATCCAGCTCGCGAACAGCGGCGAATCGTCCGGCACGCCGTCGTAGAGGACGCAGCGGAGCGGGCGGGTCGCGGAGACGCTCGCCCAGTCGAGCGGCGCCCCCCGTCTGTGGCGATCCGAATAAATTTTCTGGTAAGTCAGATAGTCCGCCGACCGGCCGTGATGGTCGGGGCCCTCGAAGTCGAGGCCGAGGTCGACCCGACAGCAGGCGACCTCGGCGTCCCGCCCGACGTCGGGCCAGAACCGGCGGGCGAACTCGCGGGCCCGGAGGTCATAAATCGACTTCGCCGGCCGGACGACGTCGGCGACGATCGACCCGGCGCCGATCGCCGCGAACAGGACCAGGAAGGCGACCGCGACCCGCCGGGGAGAATCCGGCCGCCGCCGGGCCCTCCCCGCGAACCAGGCCAGGCCGGACCCGGCCAGCAGGCAGATCATCGGCCCCTCGAACTGCATCAGCCGCTCGGTCTCGCCGTAGGGGTACGCCCGGATCGTCGAGGCCGCCAGAGCCCCGACCAGCGGCGCGAGGCAGGCGGCGACGATCGTCGAACGTCCTCGCCGCCAGAGCCCGACCGAGCCGGCGACGACGCAGGCCACGGTCGCGAGGCTCGCGCAGTTCGAGCCGCCGACCGGATAGGCGAAAAGGTCGCCGGTGTGGGCCTTGATCAGCCAGAGGACCAGCCGGCCCGGGTCGCGCAGCGGCGGGAAGTTCGCCGACCAGTAGTAATCCATGTACGCCTTGAGCGTGGCCGACTGCGCACCGCCGTAGAGCTTCCACGAGGCCAGCACGCCGACCGCGATCGCCCCGTTCAGGGCGAGATAGGCCGCCGTCACCCCGGCCTTCCGCTCGCGGAAGACCGGCCCCGCGATCGCCAGGCCGATCCCTCCCAGGACGAATGCCGCCGGGATCGACGTCCCCATCGCGATCGGCGCCGTCGCGGCCATCCCCCAGAGCCATCGCGACCGGTCGGGCCTCCGCCACCACTCGACCGCCATCGCCAGCAGGACCGTCGAGGCCAGGAAGTCGGCCGCGTACGGCTTCGCCTCGCCCCCGTGCCGGATCGGGTTGACCGCGACCGCCACGATCGCCACCGCCATCACCAGCGGCGGGCCCGCCATCACCCGGCCCGCCAGGTGGCGGAACACGAACAGGCCGGCGATCGCGCACGCCGTCGGGTAGACGCGGAGTGACCACTCCGAGAACCCCAGCACGCGGACGGCCGTCAGCTCAACCCAGAGGAACAGCACCGGCGCGACCTGGTCGTAGTCGAGCGGCCGGAGCAGCCCCGCGTAATCCCGCTCGATCAGGTTCGCCGCCACGTAGCATTCGTCGCCCCAGGGCGGATGGGCGACCGCGAACCGGACGAGCCGGATGATCGTCCCCAGCGCCAGGAAGGCCCAGGTCAATCGCGAGACGGCGACCGGCGACCATCGAGGCTCGCCGGCCCGGGTCGTGAGTTCGATCGGCCCTCGTCCCTCGGCCCGGAGATCAAACCGCGGAGACTCCATCGCCCATCCCCTCAACGGGCGCCATGCGGGGGGGCGGGCGCGGGATATTCGAACGCCTCGATCGACTCGCCCCGGGTCAGCCGGTCGACCCGAGGTCGGGGCGGCCCGAGCCGGGCGGCGAGCTCACCCTTGAGCCGGTCGAGCCGTCCCTCGTCGAACTCGGGGCAGCCGCTCCGGTGGACGATCAGCCAGGTCCGGCCCGATTCGGGAACTTCGAGCGTCCCCTCGGCCGGCATCCAGAGGACCGGCACCGGGGCCCTGGCCAGGACGTTGTACCGGACCTCGGCCATCTGCTGGAGCCAGTGCTCCAGCATCAGCTTCTCCGAGACCGGCAGCCGCTCCACGCCGTCATAGACCACCCAGCGGTCGCCCGGCCGGGCGAGCCGGGCCAGGTCGACCACCGCCCGGCGGTTCTCGCCGTCCTCGAAGTTCTTGTACGGCCAGGCCACGTTCACCACGGTCGCCACCAGGATCATCCCCACCAGGGCGATCGTCGACAGCCGGTAGGCCCGCTGTCGCCGGGCACCACGAAGGCGGCGGATCAGCGCGACCAGCCCCACGCCCGCCAGGAGGCAGAAGGCCGGCGCCATGAACAGGGTGGTCCGGGCGCTCGTCCCGTAGGGATAGCGTTGGAAGGCCGAGGCCAGGAGCGTCGGCGCCAGGGGGCTCAGGAGCATCGCCAGGAGGGCGGGGCGGGTCTTTCGGAGCGCCAGGCAGCCGGCGACGACCAGCGCGGCCGTCGCCAGGCTCCCGAAGTTGTTGCCGCCGTTGGGGTAGGCCAGCATGTTCCCGGTGTGGACGTCGACCAGCCAGAGCGGCAACTTCCAGGGCCGGCCCAGCGGGGGGAATGCATCCCGCCAGGTCTGCAACTGGGTGTAGAATGGCGCGGCCTCCGACTGGGCCCGGGCGACCCAAAAATAAGAAGCCAGCCAGCTCGCCGAGGTCGCCAGGCCGAACGCGACGAACAGCGTTACGCCCCGCCGGGTCGGCTCTTTCGCGGCCCGGATCGCCAGGACCGACCCCACCCCGGCCGCGACGAAGACCAGCGGATAGGAGAACCAGACCCCGGCCGCGACCGCGACCGTCAGGGCCAGCCACCGACGCGCCGACTCGCGGTCGAGCCAGGCCGACCACGCCAGGCCGGTCGTCATCAGCGAGAAGAAAAGGTCGGTCGCGTAGGGCTTGACCTCGGTGGCATGCCGGACCGGGTAGAACGCCGCCGCGAAGATCCCGACCGCCAGCAGGGCCGACCGCCGGTCGACCGTCCTCCCGGCGAGCCGGACGAACAGGCCGAGCGACGCCAGGCCCGACAGGAACGGGATCAGCCGGAGCGACCACTCCGAGGCCCCGAGCGTCCTGAGTGCCGCCAGCTCGGCCCAGAGGAACCCGATCGGCGCGATCTGGTAATATTCCAGCGGCCGGAGGAGCCCGGCGAGGTCGCGGACCAGCAGGTTGACCGCGATGAACGCCTCGTCGCCCCAGAGCGGCGGGCACGCGGCGAACCGGGCGACCCTCCAGACCACGCCCAGGGCCACGAACGCCAGCAAGGTCCGCGCGATGGCCCGGCGACGGCCCCCGATCGAGCCCGGCTTGGGGGCCGAACCGGCCCGGAAGGTCCGGGAAGGGCGTCCCGCGAGCCGTCCGCCCACCCTCGGCGCCGATCCGTCGGCCATTCGTTCCATCGTCGGGTCCCAGGTCCCACCGAAAGCACCCATTCGCCGCCGATCATAGCGATCGGCCCCCGGATGTCGACGGGACTTCGCCCGGGACGGGCCCTGGCAGCCGGCGTCCCTCCGCTGTTAAATTGAGAGGTGCCACGAACGCCCGCAGACATCCCCCTTGGGGTGCGGTCGCAAGCTCCCGCACTCCCAAACGCCCCGACGGACCCACCGGGAGACCGCTCCATGTCATCGCCTCTGGTTCGGATCGCGGGCCTCGGCCTGTCCTTGTGGGCGGGGACGCTGGCGACGGCGAGGGGTGACGAGCCCAACAAGCCCACGGCGCCGGCCTCCTCGACCAATCCCGCGGTGCCGGCCGCCGGCCACTCGCTCCACGGCGAGGCGTTCAACGACGGCCCCCGTCGGCGGGCGACCCTGATGCCGGGCATGGGCCAGGTCAACTTCCCCGTCACGACCGCCAGCCCCGAGGCCCAGAAGTTCATCAACCAGGGCGTCGCGCAGCTCCATTCCTACTACTACTTCGAGGCCGAACGCTCGTTCCGCCAGGCCGCGCTGCTCGACCCCGCCTGCCCGATGGCCTACTGGGGCATGGCGATGGCGAACGTCAACAACGCCAGGCGGGCCAAGGGGTTCATGAAGGAGGCCCGCAAGAAGGCGGAAACCGCCAAGCTGACCCATCGCGAGGAACTCTACCTCGACGCCCTCGAACCCCTCTACAAGGATGGGGGCGACGACAAGGCGAAGAAGAAGGACCACCTCCTCGGCCTCGAAGCGATCGTCGCCGAGTTCCCAGAGGATCTCGACGCCCGCGCCTGGATGGCCCTCGTCGCCTGGCAGAACGCCGGCTCCGACGGCAGCCGGCAGGCGCTCGACGTCACCCTGCAATCCGTCCTGGACAGGAACCCGCTCCACCCGGGCGCCCACCACTACCGGATTCACTTCTGGGACCACGTCAAGGTCGCCCGGGCCGAGAAGGCCGCCGCGCTCTACGCCAAGGCCGCTCCCGGGATCGCCCACGCCTGGCACATGCCCGGCCACACCTACACCGAACTCCAGCGCTACGCCGACGCCGCCTATCAGCAAGAAGGCTCGGCCCGGGTCGACCACGCCTACATGATCCGCGACCGGGTCATGCCCTTCGAGATCCACAACTACGCCCACAACAACCAGTGGCTCTCGACCTCCCTGAGCCACGTCGGCCGGGCCCGCGACTCGATCATCGTCGCCCGGAACCTCGTCGAGCAGCCCCGCGACCCGCAGAAGAACGGCCCCAACGACGGCGGCTCCTCCCAGCGCTCGGGCCGGCTCCGCTGGGTCGAGGCCCTCATCAAATATGAACTCTGGGACGACCTGATCGCCGCCACGACCTCCGGCGCCCTCGACTGGACCGACATCCCCGCCGAGAAGGCCCAGAAAGCCTACTCGCTCGGCCTGGCCTATGCCGCCAAGGGGGATCAGGCCAGGCTCGCCGAGCAGATCGCCGCCCTGAAGGCGGTCCCGGAGGGTCGCCGAGGTCGGCGAGAAGGCCCGCCGCCGGCCGCGCCGGCACCGGCCGCCCCTCCGCCGAAAGTCGTCGCCTCCCAGCCGGCAACCGCCCAGCCGGCGACCCCCACCCCGCCGACTCCCCCGAGTCCGGCGCCAGCACCGACCACTCCCCCGCCCGGCCCGAACGCCGCCCTCGTCGCCGAGCTGGAAGGCCACGAATTCCTGGCCAAGGGGGAGGCCCTGAAGGCCCTCGAAGCGTTCGCGAAGGCGAAGCAGATGAGCCCAGAGTCCCTCGCCCACGCCCATCTCGTCGCCCGGAATTTCGGCTTCGCCGAAGGCCCCGCTCGGTCGGCCGTCGACCAGAAGCCCAACCAGTTCGTCCCGCTCGCGACGCTCGTCGAGGTCCTCCACGCCAACAACAAGGACGCCGAGGCCAAGGAGACCTTCGCCAGGCTCGAACCGATGCTCCGCCAGGCCGACAAGGATACCCCGATTGCCCGGCGACTGGCCGCGATCGTCGAGGGGTGGAAGTCGGCCGGAGGCTGGACCCCGACCCCCGAAGCCGCGACCGACGAGACCATCGCCGCGACCCGCGTCGCGCTCGAACCGCTCGGCCCGCTCGCCTGGGCCCCGTCGCCGGCCGAGCCCTTCGCGCTGGCCGACACCGACGGCAAGACCTTCTCGCTGGCCGACCACAAGGGCCGGAACGTGGTCGTCCTGTTCTACCTCGGGAACAAGTGTGCCCACTGCATGCAGCAGCTCCAGGAGTTCGGCAAGCAGATGAAGGCGTTCGAGGAGATCGGAACCGACGTCGTCGCCATCGGCACCGACACCCTCGAAGACGCGAAGGCCCTCAAGGCCAACAAGGACGACATCAAGTTCCCGATGCCGATCCTGCCCGACCCGACGCTCGACGACTTCAAGAAGTACCAGGCGTTCGACGACTTCGAGGACGCCCCCCTGCACGGGGCCTTCCTGATCGACAAGCAGGGGAACGTCCGGTTCCAGAGGATCTCCGCCGACCCGTTCCTCGACGTCGATTTCCTCAAAGGAGAGGCCGCGCGGGTCAACAAGATGGTCAAGTGATGGCGGATGGATCGCGCCTTCCTAATTCGGTGCCAGGCCCGGGAATGTCCGACCAGGTTAATCCAAAGGGTCGTTCCTCACCGCTCGACCCTCTCCCACGTGGGGAGAGGAAGCCAGACGTGAGCGGAATTAGGGGGCGAAGGCCGAATCCGACCCCCTCTCTTCTTGTGGGAGAGGGGTGGGGAAGGGAGTTCGTCGTGCAACCGGAGACTTTTGAATGATCCTTAAATGTCAGGCGGCTAGTTTCTCAAATCGAATTTGAGCAACAAGTGGCAGAGGTCGCGAGGATAGTCCCCTTGACACGGCAAACACAATCAGCCGACGATGTCAGCGTGGTTGCTGAATTGTCACTAAGGTTGCAAGGAATTGGTAAACAGGAATGATTCGGACACATTTGCCGGCGGTCAAGGCTGCAACATTCTGCGTCTTCCTTCCGAGGCCGGAACTACACGGCATGCCTGGTGCCACCGGGACTGGATTCTTTGTATCGGCGGACGGCTGGTTCCTGACCGCCGCCCACGTTGTCGCAGATATGTCGAAACAACCTTGGACAATACGAGCCGACATCGGCCAACTGAGTCTCGCCAGGAACTACGAACTGGGCAACCCGCCGGAATTGTGTTTTAACATCAATGTCGAATATTTCGATCCATCGATGGACATAGCAATCCTGAAGGCCAATTTCACCGCGAATTCCAATCAAGCATGGCTCAAAAACCGGACTGGATTCCCGGCAATCGAGATCTCAACACGCGAGATTGAGGAGGGCGCCCCGGTTTTTTCCTACGGGTTTCCCTTGACTGAGACAGTCATTCTCCCCAGTGGGCTTGGCATCAGTGCCGTCGGGACAACTTACTCACCTCGCGTCACATCAGCCGTCCTTTCATCCCGACAACATCTCCACGGGCCATTGAAGACCAGCAGTGATCCTTTGTTCTATGTTATCGACAAGGCGTTGAATTACGGCAATAGCGGTGGACCAATAGTCGCTACAGAGACAGGAAAGGTGTTTGCTTTGTGTTCCCGATTTCAACCGACGTTTATCGTGCAACCGCTCTTGCCCGGCAATACGTCCATCATGGTCCCAAGTCTATACGGGATCGTCGCCAGCTTTTCCAATCGGCCGATTGTCGAAAAGTTTCGAGATCTCGGAATCCCTTCAACTACCAACTAACATAACAATTCCTGTGGATGATATCACGTTGTTCTTGCGTGAGTGCCGCCATTGTTGACAAATGGCCATCGTAGCCAACGCGAGGATTGGTCCTGTCGATTGTCTGTTCCTGCCCATTCTTCCATCTCGCGTACTCATTAGCACGCTCTTCGGCAAATGGGCCAAGGAACGTCGCCAAGCAAACATCAGCTGCGACAGGGTCGGTGCCCTCGACACGCCATGATCCGGGATAGTTCGGGTCGGGTATAACCATGAACTGGATTTTCGGCCGAGGGTCGGTTGTCATCGGGTGACCTCGTTGTCTTGTAACGATACGCCGCTCGTCCGATACATTCAGTTCCGCACGCTCGCGATTATCACACTTTCTAAGAAAATCGGCTAGGCGTAGCAAATACTGTCCTGGTGTTCGAGAGAAATTTTTCGCGATTTAAACTACGGCACTACCATCCGGCGGGTCCGCTTCTCAAAACGTCGCCGGGGCCTTAAACTGACGACATCGGAACCGGTTGCGGGCGGCGGGGTCGGGTCGAAAGGATCATTCATGGCGACGGCGGCCGAGGAACGGCGGGCGGTCCTGCTCCGGGGCTCCGACAACGTGGCGGTCGCCGCCCGGCCGATCCCCGGGGGGTTCGCCCTGTCGGTCGGCGGACGGTCGGTCGAGGTCCGCGAGCCGATCGCGCTCGGGCACAAGGTCGCGCTGGTGGATCTCGCGGTCGGCGAGCCGGTCCGCAAGTACGGACAGATCATCGGTTTCGCGTCGAAGCCGATCCCTCGCGGGTCCTGGGTCCACGTCCACAACCTCAGGGCCGACCTCTTCGAGCGCGATTACGCCTTCTCCTCCGAGGCCGCTCCGGCCCGGCCGGCGTTCGAGGGGCGGACATTCCGGGGCTATCTCCGGCCGGACGGGCGGGTCGGCACCAGGAATTACGTCGCCGTCATCAGCGCAGTCAATTGCTCGGCGAGCACCTCGCGCGCGGTCGCCGAGCAATTCCGCGACGGGGCCTGGCAACGCGAGTTTCCCAACGTCGACGGCGTCTTCGCGATCACTCATAAAGGAGGGTGCGGCATCCCGACCCGGGGGGCCGACCACATCCAGCTCGAACGGGTGCTCGCCGGGTTCGCGAACCACCCGAACGTCGCCGCCTGCGTGCTGGTCGGGCTGGGGTGCGAGGTCAGCCAGGCCCGCGAGCTGGTCGAGGTCCACAACCTGGTCGCGCCCGGCTCGGCGAAGTCGGTCAATCCTCGGCGTCCCCGGGTGATCAACATCCAGGAGCAGGGGGGGATCGCGAAGACGATCGAGGCCACCGTCCGCGCGGTCCGCGAGGTCCTGCCCGAGGCCAACGCCTGCGTCCGGACCGAGCAGCCGGCGTCGAAGCTCTGCCTGGCGATGGAGTGCGGCGGGTCGGACGGGAACTCGGGCGTCACGGCCAACCCGGCGCTGGGGATCGCGGCCGACCTGCTCGTCGCGCAGGGCGGGACGGCCGTGCTCGGCGAGACGACCGAGATCTACGGCGCCGAGCACATGCTCACCGCCCGGGCCGTCCGCCGAGAGGTCGGCGAGAAGCTGGTCGAGCGGATCAAGTGGTGGGAGTGGTACGCCGGGATCTTCGGGGCCGAGCTGAACAACAACCCGTCGCCCGGCAACAAGGAAGGCGGCCTGACGACCATCTACGAGAAGTCGCTGGGCGCGCTGGCCAAGGCCGGTTCGAGCCCCCTGGTCGACGTCGTCGGCTTCGCCGAGCGGGTGGACGGCCCCGGGCTGGTGTTCATGGACACGCCGGGCTTCGACCCGATCTGCACCACGGGGCTGGTCGCGGGCGGGGCGAACGTCCTGGTCTTCACGACCGGGCGAGGCAGCGTGCTCGGGCTCAAGCCGACCCCCTGCATCAAGCTGGCGACCAACACGCCGATGTACGAGCGGATGATCGACGACATGGACATCAACGCCGGCACGATCCTCGAAGGGGAATCGGTCGAGGACGCCGGCCGCCGGCTGTTCGAGCTGATCCTCCAGGTCGCCGACGGGTCGAGGACCAAAAGCGAGGCCGCCGGGATCGGCGAGGAGGAGTTCGCCCCCTGGTTCATCGGGCCCCAGCTTTGACTCCCGTCGCGAGGTCGGGCCCACGATTCTGGGCGATCCTGGGCATCCTGGCGATCCTGGAGACCGCCTGGTTCGCCTGGTTCCTCCTCGAACCGTTCCCCAACTTCAGCGGCCCGGAGCGGCCGGACTTCTGCCGGCTGCACCTGCTGGTCCGGGCGGTCCCGGCGGTCGTGCCCGGCGTCAAGCTCCGCGAGACGCACCTGGGCAACGCCCTGGAAGAGCTGAGCCACGTCGAGAACCTGCCGGGGAGGGTGCCGATCCTCCTGGCCGCCGCCTTCATCGCCGCCTCGGCCGTCGCGACCGGCAACCTGGCCCTCCGAGGCTTGCGGCTCCGCCCCTCGCTCGACTCATGGGAGCGGATCGCGGTCGGCTATGGCCTCGGGACGATCGGACTCGGCCTGGCCACGCTCATCGTCGGCCGGCTGGGGTGGCTCCATCCCTGGGGCATCCGCGCGGGCCTGGTCGCGCCGATCGCGGCCGAGCTGGTCGCGAGGCTCCGCGAGCCAAGGGTCCCGGTTTCCCAGACGAAGCCAATCCGCCGGTCGCCCTGGCCGGCGATTGGGTTCGTTCTGGTGGCCGGGCCGTTCCTGCTGATCATGCTCCTGGGGTCGATGCTGCCGTCGATCGACTTCGACGCGCTCGAATATCACCTCCAGGGGCCGAAGGAATATTATCAGGCCGGGCGGATCGCGTTCCTGCCGCATAACGTCTACACCAGCATGCCTTTCGGCGTGGAGATGCTCCACCTGCTCGGCATGGAAGTCCTGGATGACTGGTGGTCCGGGGCGCTGGTGGGCCAGGTGCTGGTCGCCGCGTTCGCCCCGGCGACGGCCGTCCTGATCGCCCTCACCGCCCGCCGGATCGGCTCGCCGAGGGCCGCGTGGGTTGCGGCGGTCGTCTACCTGACCACCCCCTGGGTCTACCGGCTGGCGATCCTCCCCTACGTCGAGGGGCCGCTCTGCTTCTTCCACGCGGGGCTGATCTGGGCCGCTTTTCGAGGACTCGGGACCGAGGACTCAGGACTCGAGGATGTAGGGTGGGTGAGCGGTCGCGAAACCCACCAGCCGAATCGACCGGGACGGTGGGTTTCGCTGCGCTCACCCACCCTACAAGACTTGGTCCTCATGGGTCTGCTGGCCGGCGGGGCGATGGCGGCGAAGTACACGGCTCTCGTCTCGGCGGTCGTCCCGTCGTTTGTCTGGGCGGTCTGGGCAACATGGCGATCGAAGAATTGGCGGCTCGTTGCCGGGTTTGTGGCGGGCCTGGCCCTGGTCATAGGCCCCTGGCTGGTCAAGAACGTGACGGATACCGGAAATCCGGTCTATCCGCTCGGCTACCGCGTCTTCGGCGGTCGGCACTGGGACCCGGGCCGCGACGCGAAATGGTCGGCCGCGCACGGCCCGAAGCCGGTCGAGGCCGCCGCACTCGTCCGGTCGATCGTCGAGATCGCCGGCCGCTCCGACTGGCAATCCTCGCTCTATGTCGCGCTCGTGCCGCTGGCTTTCTTTTGCAAAACCGGCCGACGAGAAATTGTTTTTATTGCTGGTTACGCGGCTTATCTATTCTGGACCTGGTGGCTGTTCACGCACCGGCTCGATCGGTTCTGGTTGCCGATCTTGCCGGCGCTGGCGATCCTCGCCGGCCTCGGTTCGGACTGGGTCCGGTCGCGGGCCTGGACGGTCCTGCTCTCGGCGATCCTGGGCCTGGCGATCGCGATGAACGCGGTGTACTGCTCGACGGCGCTGGCGGGCCTGACCGACTGGATGGGAGACCTGGTCACGCTCCGGTCGGAGGTGCCCCGGGTGCTCAACCCGTCGCTGTACAGGCTGGATCGGGAGTTGCCGCCGGGGTCGAGGCCGCTCCTCGTCGGCGCGGCGGCGGTCTTCCACCTGGACCGGCCGATCGTCTACAACACGGTCTTCAACGACGAGACGATCGAGGCGATCGCGAAGGGCCGGACGCCCGAGCGGGTCGGCGAGGAACTCCGGCGGCGGGGGATCACTCATATCTACGTCGACTGGTCCGAGATCGACCGCTATCGGTCGCCGGGGAACTACGGCTTCACGCCGTTCGTGACGCCGGAGGTCTTCGACCGTCTGGTCGACGCGGGCGTCCTCAAGTCCGCCCGGAAGATGGGTTTGCGTCGCGAGCTGTTCGAGGTCGAGCCGGCCGTGTCGCGGCCTCGCTGATCGGCCGGTGGGGGGGAAGTCGCATGGACGCGAGGACAGTCGTGACGGGCGGGGCGGGGTTCATCGGCAGCCA
The DNA here is from genome assembly GCA_021777685.1 of Planctomycetota bacterium. GTDB lineage: Bacteria > Planctomycetota > Planctomycetia > Isosphaerales > Isosphaeraceae > Tundrisphaera. Next base: position 18,412 of record JAJYDH010000049.1, read on the forward strand.
TCTGGTCGGCCTCCTGGTCGGGCGAGGGGAGCGGGTCGTCGTGCTCGAACGGCCGGGCGCGGACGTCGGGCACCTGCCGGCGGGCGTCGAGGTCGTCCGGGCCGACATCCGCGACCGCGAGGCGACCCGGCGGGCCGTCGAGGGGGCCCGGTTCGTCTATCACCTGGCGGCCAACCCCAACCTCTGGGCCCGCGATCGGGGCGAGTTCGAGGCGGTGAACCACCGGGGGACGGTCCACGTCCTCGACGCGGCCCTGGCCGGAGGGGCGGAGCGGGTGGTCCACGTCAGCACCGAGAGCATCCTCACCCGGGCCCGGTCGACCGGGCCGATCGCCGAGGATGTCGAGATCGCCCTGTCGGACGCGGTCGGGCCGTATTGCCGCTCCAAGCTCCGGGCCGAGAACCACGCGATGGACCTCGCCCGGGGCGGGGCGCCCGTGATCGTCGCCAACCCGACGATGCCGGTCGGGCCGGGCGACCGGGGCGTCTCGCCGCCCACCCGGCTGATCCGCGATTTCTGCAACGGGAAGCTCCCCGCCCGGATGGACTGCACGCTCAACCTGATCGACGTCCGGGACGTCGCCGAGGGGCTCGTCCGGGCGATGGACCGGGGCCGACCCGCTCGACGTTACCTCCTGGGGGGTCAGAACTTGACGCTCCTGGCCCTGCTCGGCCACCTCTCCGACCTGACAGGCGTCCCGGTCCCTCGCTGGCGAGTCCCCTACGCCCTGGGACTGGCCGTCGCCCTGGCGAGCGAGGCCTGGGCCGACCGGATCTCGGGGAAACCTCCGAAGGCCACCGTCACGGGCGTGCGGTTGACCCGTAGGATCATGACCTTCAATTCCGCCGAAAGCCTCCGTCAACTCGAACTCGAACCCCGTCCGGTCCACGAGTCGCTGGCCGACGCCGTCGCCTGGCTCCGCGAGGCCCGGGCGATCGGCGCCGGGCCGGCCGAGATCCCGCGGCGCCGTCCGGGACCGGCCTCGAAGGCCGATTGACGGGGGGGGGAGATCAGACCCGCGATTTTTGGCGAGATGTCTCGATTATTTTTCTTGTATTCCCATGGTGCGTTTGGTTTGTTGATTGTATTGATTTGTTGGGCTCGAATTCGGTCGCCCCGGGTCTCGTCAGCCCGCCGGATCGCGAGCCTGGCTGGTGGAGCTGGCCGGTTGTCGGTCGCGTGACATTTAGCCTTCCTTCGTCAATTTTGGGTTCGGTCTGG
>JAJYDH010000553.1 GCA_021777685.1 Planctomycetota bacterium
CTCGGATGGCGTCTGCCACCTCCGAGCCCTGTTCCTAAGCGAGGAGGGCCAATGGGAAGCGTTCTGGGCGAGGCCCTCAAGGGCGGCCTGAGGTCGCTACCTACTTCAAAGACGCCTACCCGGGCGATTGGGGGAGAAGGGCCGGCGCGCCAATGGTCCCCGGAATCCGTTGGCGCACCCGGGTCGCCGAGGAGGCTTTGCACGTGAATGGTTATCCGCGAGACGATTTATGGAAACTCGCGGATGATTTTAAATATTATAGTTTATACATAAAATTTTAAGCATGCAAAAAATCTATGAGCGGTCTCGACGGGATGAGTTGAAGTGCAAAGCCCGGCGCGGAATCCGGCGCGGAAGAATTCGTGACCTAGGCTCGGGATAGGGCCGTTTCCGTGGCCGCCGCCGACCTTCGACGGTGAAGGAGCCGACATGGCATTGCAGAGCGACGCGATCGAGAGCCGTCTGCTAGGGTTGAGGCAGGAGGATCGCCGGCCGTTAACCGAGAGCAAGATGTGGAGACGCCACGAGGGCAATCCCCCCGCCCTGCCTCCAGACCGTGCGCCGAGACCCCCGGGGAGGGATGGCGATGAGATCTCGACCGAGCGGATCGTCAGCCTCCTCGAGGACATCATGCGGCGGATCGACGGGCTGGAGAACGCGGAGCGGGCCTCCAAGAAGGAGGTCCGCCGCCAGGCCCGTCGGGACAGCATCTGGCGGATCTTCGTGACGGCCTCCGGGATCGTCGCGGTCGCGGTCCTCGCCGGCCGATGGCTGGTCGACTTCCTCTGAACCGCGCGGGGCGGGGGTGACTCCCCGGGCTTGACCGGGTGACGCCGGGGGACTGGGACGTTAAGATCGGGGGGAGTCCGCGGGCCGGGGTCCGTCGAGCCGGGCCGGCCCTATCCTTCCCGAGGCCATGCCGATGCCGGACCTGACCCCTCGCCAGATCGTCGATGAGCTGGACCGCGACATCGTCGGCCAGGCCGAGGCGAAGCGGGCGGTGGCCGTCGCCCTGCGGAACCGCTGGCGGCGCAAGCAGTTGCCCGATGACCTCCGCGCCCAGGTGATGCCCAAGAACATCCTCCTGATCGGCCCGACCGGGGTGGGAAAGACCGAGATCGCCCGCCGCCTGGCCAGGCTCGTCGGCGCCCCGTTCGTGAAGGTCGAGGCGACCAAGTACACCGAGGTCGGCTACTACGGCCGGGACGTCGAGAGCCTGGTCCGCGACCTCGTCGAGGCCGCCGTCTCGCTGGTCAAGGCACGGGAGAAGGAGAAAGTCTCCTCGACCGCGAAGGAGCGGGCCGAGGGCCGGCTGCTCGACCTGCTCCTGCCCGCCTCGCCCCCCTCGGGCAACTGGTCCGAGGCGAACTCCGACGAGGCGGCCGAGCGCCGCAAGCGGTCGCGAGAGAAGATGAAGGCCCGGCTCGAAGCGGGCGAGTTGGAAGACCGGGAGGTCGAGATCACCGTCCCCGGCCGGGCCGCCGCGCCCGTCTCGATCCTGGGCGCGGCGAACATGGAACAGATGGAGATGGACCTCCAGGGGATGTTCGAGAAGATCATGCCCAAGGCCGCCCAGGCCCGGACCATGACCGTCGCCGAGGCCCGGCCGATCCTGCTCGCCCAGGAGTCCGAGGCCCTGCTCGACCCCGAGAAGATCAACGAGGCGGCCGTGACCCTGGCCGAGGAGTCCGGGATCGTCTTCCTCGACGAGATCGACAAGATCGCCGGGGGCGAGGACGGCGGCGGCAAGGGGCCCGACGTCTCCCGTCAGGGGGTCCAGCGCGACCTCCTGCCGATCGTCGAGGGGACCACGGTCAACACCAAGTACGGCCCGGTCCGGACCGACCACGTCCTCTTCGTCGCCGCCGGGGCCTTCCACCGGGCCAGGCCGTCCGACCTGATGCCCGAGCTGCAAGGCCGGTTCCCGATCCGAGTCGAGCTGCAAGACCTGACCCGCGACGACTTTGCCCGGATCTTGCGCGAGCCCCGGGCCTCGCTGATCGTCCAGTACCAGGCCCTACTGGCCACCGAAGGGCTCGTCGTCGAGTTCGCCCCCGACGCGATCGACGCGATGGCCGACCTCGCCCACCAGGTCAACCGGACGACCCAGAACATCGGCGCCCGCCGCCTCCACACGATCCTGGAGCGGGTCGTCGAGGATCTCTCGTTCGAGGCCCCCGACCGTCCCGAGAAGTTTGTGAAGATCGACGCCGCCTACGTCCGGGAGCGGCTCGACGCGCTCGCCAAGGACGAAGATTTGAGCCGATTCATCCTCTGACGCGAGCCCAGCCATGCCCGGAGCCGACGAGCCCTTGCCCCTGTTGAACGTCTTCGAGGTCGTCGCCGAGGAGGGCGGGACGCGCCACCTCCTCGCCTTCATCGAGGCCGTCCGAGCCGGCTCGTCGGGGATCGATCCCCGCTCGATCGTCGGCGAGATCACCCCGAACGACGAGGGGGGCTACGACCCGACCAGCCTCAAGCTCAACCCGGAGTTCATCGGGGCCTTCACCGATTACATGAACGAGGTCCAGGCCGTCGAGCCCGGGATCGTCGAGCAGGCCCGGTCGCTCCCCTCCGGCTGGGTCTACATCATCGACCCCAGGCATGTCGAGGAGCCGGACGTCAACCCGCCCGAGACCGACCTCGTGGGCGCCTTCGCCGTCGACGACATCGGCCAGCTCGTCCCCCAATCGTTCCAGTATAACGCGAACCACGCCCTGATCGACCAGGAGCGCGGGATGTCCGGCCTCTTCACCGACCGACGGTTCTACGACTGGCTGCACCCGCCCGAGGCATGAGTCGATGCGAATTCCGCGAGACTTCCGCATCCCGCCCGGGTTAGATGCCACAGGGCGAGGCGTCGGATCGAAGGGTGAACCGGGTCGTCGACCGATCGAGGGGTCGGCCAGCCGACAGATTTCGGAGACCTCCGGGCCTCGTCCCCGCCCAGGAAGGATCATCCCCATGTCCATTCGATCGCGCTGGATTGGCGGATCGGTGCTCGCGACCCTGTTGGTCGGGCTGCTCGCGATGCCCGAGGCGGACGCCAAGGGCCCGAAGGGCGGACCTCGAGCCGCCCGGGCGCCTCGGGTCTCCGCGGCCCGCCGTCCGAGCCGTCCCCAGCCGCATCCGGCCAAGATGCCCCGGGCCTCCGTCCCGGCACGGGCCAACGTCGCGCGTGCCAACAACGCCCTGGCCCGCAAGAACAACGCCCAGGTCCATGCCAAGAACATCCAGCCCCGGGCGAACAACGCCAACGCTCGCGTCAATTCGGCCACCTCGACGGGCTCGGTGAACCCGGCCAGGGTCGCTCAGGCCAACTCGATTGGCGCGACCTCAACACGCTCGCCCTACTCGTACACCTACGGCTCGGGCTCGCATGCCCGGCATTATCGGGCCTACGGATATGGCCGGGGCTACCGGAATCGATACAACCGCGGCGGCTCTGGCTACGGCAGGTCGCAGGGGAACACCCGGGCGATCGTCTCCCGCCTCCGGTCCGTCCATTCCGGGCTGGCCCGGCTCGATCACGACTACCGGGGCCACCGAGTTCGGGCGATGCACTCGATCTCGATGGCGATCCGCCAGCTCTCGCACCGCTCGATGATCTACCGGAACACCGGATTCGCCTCCAACATGAACAACAATCGGGGCCAGGGCAACAACCGGCAAGCGGGCCTGAATGGGAACGGGAACGGGAACGCGAGGCGTCCCCAACCCCTGACTCAGGCCCAGTCCGACAGCCGGATGGGCCAGCATCTCCGGACCTTGCAGGGGGTCCACATGCAGCTCACCGGCCAGGGGACGAACACGTCGGGCCATTCGCGGGCCAGAGGACACGTCCAGGTCGCGATCCGCGAACTGAACACCGCCCTCTCGATCCGCTGAGGACGGCGACCGGGCCGGTCACTCCTCACCGGCTTCGAGCGACTTGGAGATCAGGTGGCCGTCCTCGCCGACCTCGACTAGGTAGACCTTCTTCTTGATCTCGACCTCGGCCTCGTAAGTCGGCTTGCCGATCCCGGTGGATCGGGTGATGTCGCGGATCTCGCCGCCCTTCGAGTGCTCGCGGAGGGCGGCCTGGACGGCCGCC
>JAJYDH010000554.1 GCA_021777685.1 Planctomycetota bacterium
AGTCGGCAACCGGAGTGTAGGAACCCACCGATGCCCGACCCCACCCGTCAGTATGGGCCGACCCGTCCGGGGATGCCAGGGGCCAGTGACGGGTGTGAAGACCAACCTCTCATTCGCTTTCTTCTCAATTCGAATCGCTCGTCGATCGCGATTTGCGATAACCCTCTTGATCTATCGCGATTTGCGATTATAAATCTGTCGGGCCTGGCGATCGTCCGGGCACGCAGAAGGGCTAGCGATGCGGATCATCAAGAGACAGCGACTGCAAGAATTCTGGGAGTCTCGCATAGCGGACTCCGAGGTCGCCGAAAAGCGGCTGATGATCTGGTTCGAGTCCGCCAAGCGTGCCCGATGGTCGAATTTCGCGGAACTCAAGCAAACATTCGGGACGGCCGACGCGGTCGGCGACTGCATCATCTTCGACGTGGGGAACAACCTGTATCGGCTGATCGGTCGTGTCAATTATCGCTATGGGATCGTCTATGTCCTGAAGATCATGGATCACAAGGAGTACGACAAGGGGCGATGGATCGAAGAATACGGGTGCTACAAACCCCGGCCGAAAGGGAAGCGACAACCCAAGAGAAAAGGGGACATCTGATGTCCGTGAAAGCACCCACCGTCGTCATGCCGGCGTCCTACTTCAAGCTGGTGAAGCGATTCCCGCTCGTCAAGATCCGCGACGAGGCCCATTACGACGAGGCCGCCGAACTCATCGACCGTCTCCTGCGAATGGACCTCGACGAGGGCGAGGGGGCGTATCTCGACGTCCTGGCGGACCTGGTCGTGGCCTACGAGGACGCCAACGTCACCTTTCCGAAATCGTCCGAGGCCGACATCTTGCGTGAGTTGATGGACTCGAACCGGCTCAGCCAGTCGCAGCTTTCCAAGGAGGTCAAGATCTCGCAGTCCACCCTCTCGGCGGTCCTGAACGGCTCCCGGTCGCTCACCAAGGAGCAGATGGCGAAGCTCGGCCGCCGCTTCAACCTGCCGGCGTCGGTGTTCCTGCCGGATTGATCGGCCCCTGTCCGTCCGTCCGGATCTCCGAAAGCCAATCGGGCACGTGATCGAGAGATGCCAGGACTTCCTCGTCCATGGTGAGGCCCCCGACGACTTCCCTCAAGACGATGAGCGTGGCCCGGTCGACCACATGTTCCCAGGCCTCGATCGCTTCGGACAACCGGCTCACGAACCAGTCGGACTCTTCCCACTGCTGAGGGCCGGCGGTCGACAGGTGCTCGGCCAGGCGACCGTCATCGGGCCATGCATAGCCGAAGATTTCGAATCGATCGGCGTGGATGGTCGGGGGCCGGGGCTGGCCGGGCGGCGTGAGCCAGCGATGGAAGAGGTCTCCCATCGACCACAGGTCCGCCCATTCGATGAAGTAAACCACGGGCAGGGCGAGCGCGTGAGTCCGCAACCCTTCCGCGAAGGAATCCGCCTGGCGGCGGACTTCCGGAGGCCATTGCTCGCCGCCCCACTCGTCCGGATCGGTGGATCGTCTGGCCGCCGACCATTCTTGCAGGAGGAGCCTGGCGACATCGGCCGCCAGGCCGCCGACCTTCGCGATGGTGATCCGTTGCGTGGCCAATATCGGCCCCCACCCGGGACGGGATTGATCGGTCCCTATCGGACCCCCTTCGGCTCACCACTCGAACGGCAGGAAGCTGAAATAGCGGCACAGATGCCGCCGGGCATCGGCCAGCGAGATGGGGTCGATCACTTCGTCTCGCTCATGCACGAGGGCGTTTCGATATTCTCGGACGGCCTGAGCGTTGACGACCTGGGGCGATGGGATTCGCCGGGTGGCGGCGACGCCTTCCAGCAGGTCGCGGGTGCGGCTCGGCGGGTCGGTCCTCCTCGCCGTGGGCCAGTACAGACGCAGCCCAGTCTCGAATTCGGCGAAGAGTCGGATCAGATAGGTCCCGTCGAGACGATCCGAGGCCCTCTTGATGACCGGGAGGGTGACATCGCCTCGGAAGTCGGAGGGGTTGCTCCTCGCCTCGATCAACAGGCGATCCGCCGCGACCCGCAGGGCGGTCTGTTCGCCCTCGACCTCTCTGATCCTGCCGATCCATCCCGACCTATCGTGCGTCATACTCTTTCATACCTTCGAGAACCTCCCGAAACGTCTCCCTCGAAAGCGTCCCGGGACCGGCCTCTTCGAACGACCCGGCGGCGGGCACGCCGGGAGGCATCCGATACAAGCTCCACTTCCCGTCGGAATAGAAGAGCTTGGCGATATCATCGTAGGCGGGCATCAAATACAGGTCGACGACGCCCTCCACGCCGGGCGCGGAATGGTAGATCGGCTCCAGCAATCCGCGGGTGAATTCCTCCTGAAGGAGCAACGCCGGGGCCCGGTATGATCCAAGCTCCAGATCCTTCATCTGCTTCTCGATCCGCCGCGTGGACCAGCCGAGTTCCCGCGCCCATTCCTCGACCGATTCCACGAGGGTTGAGAGGCGATCCAGCCATTCCCGCTTCAATTCCTCGGGGCCGGCAACCACGCTCGGAGGTGCATTCTCGCTCGCCATCTTGTTTGTCCTCGTTGATCGGGGCGTCGGCCGATCGTCGAAGGTCGTGCTCAGGTCTGCTGCAACTGGTTGATCTTATTGTACAGCGTCTTGAGCGCGATCCCCAGCTCCTTGGCGGCGGCGGGCTTGTTCCCGTTGTACTTCTCCAGGACGACCTGGATGTACTTCATCTCGACGTCGCGGAGGGTGGGGTTTCCCTCGGGGATGGTGAAGTGGGGGCCGGCGACGGCGGAGCTTGCCGCGGCGGCGGCCCTCCGGCCGTAGTTCTGGGTGGGCAGGTGCTCGGGGAGGATCGGGCCGCCCCCGGAGAGGATCGAGGCCCGCTCGATGGCGTTGGCCAGCTCGCGGATGTTGCCCGGCCACTCGTGGGCGGTCAGGGCGTCGATGGCCTCGGGGGTGAGGATGGGCTCGGTCCCCCCTCGGCGGGCGTTGTAGCGCTGGAGCATGTGGCGGGCCAGCGCGGGGATGTCCGCCTTGCGGTCGCGGAGCGCGGGCAGGTGGATCTCGAAGGTGTTGATCCGGAAGAACAGGTCCTCGCGGAAGGCGTCGGTCTCGATCATCTCGCGGAGGTCGCGGTGCGTGGCGCAGAGGACCCGGACGTCCACCCGGAACGGGTCGTTCTCGCCCACCCGGCGGATCTCGCCCGACTCCAGGAACCGGAGCAGCTTGACCTGCACCGACTTGTCCAGCTCGCCGACCTCGTCGAGGAACAGGGTCCCGCCGTTGGCGACCTCGAACAGCCCCTTGCGGTTGTTGTCGGCGCCGGTGAAGGCCCCCTTGCGGTGGCCGAACAGCTCGCTCTCGACGAGGTTCTCGGGCAGGGCCCCGCAGTTGACCGGGATGAAGGCGTGGCCCGCCCGGCGGCTCTTGTCGTGGAGGTTCCGGGCGATCAGCTCCTTGCCGGTGCCGGTCTCGCCCAGGATCAGGACGCCGGCGTCGGTCGGGGCGACCATCTCGATCTGGCGGCGGATCGCCTGCATCGACGGCGTGTCGCCGATCAGCAAGGGTGTCCCCTCGACGGCCTTGAGCCGGCTCTCGAAGGCGGCGGCCTTGTTGGTCAGGTCGCGGCGCTCGGCCACTCGGGCGAGCAGGACTTCGACCTCGGCCCACTTGCAGGGCTTGGTCAGGTAGTCGAACGCCCCCAGCCGGAGGGCCTGGACGGCGGTGTCGACGGTGGCGTGCCCGGTCATGATGATGACCTGGGTCTCCGGGCTGGCCTGGCGGACCCGGGCCAGGACCTCGATGCCGGTCAAGCCCGGCATCTTGATGTCCAGCAGGGCGACGTCGAACGAGCCCTTCTCCAGCGCCTTGACCGCGGCGGTGCCGTCCGGGCAGACGGTGACCTCGTGCCCCAGCCGGGGCAGTTCCATCTGCATCAGCTCGCGGAGGTGGGCCTCGTCGTCCGCGAAGAGGATGCGGAGCCCGCCCTGATGGGTCTTGTCCATGACTGGTCGTCCCTATCCTTGAGACGGTCGCTCGGATCGTCTGATCGGTATTTGGGGCTCTGGTAGGGTGGGCACCGCCCACCTTGCCCGGCCCTCGGGAAGG